>JAQVWR010000078.1 GCA_028709605.1 Proteiniphilum sp. | reverse complement strand
AGGCGTGAAACTGAAATTTAAACACCAGAAGTTCCAGGAGGAGGCAGCCAAGGCGGTATGCGATGTGTTTGCCGGACAGCCCTGTTTGTCGGAAATCAATTATCTGATAGACCGGGGCGACACCCGGGGACAGGGCGAGATATACGATTTTACCGGATTCAAGAACCATAAGATCGTTCCGCAACTGACGGACGAGATGATCCTGGAGAACATCAGCAAGATCCAACGGACACACCAGATCCCGCCATCGTCAGCACTGGAAGGACGATACAACCTGACCATCGAGATGGAGACGGGTACAGGAAAGACCTATACCTACATCAAGACGATGTACGAGCTTAACAAGCGGTATGGTTGGAGCAAGTTCATTATCGTGGTGCCCAGCATTGCCATCCGCGAAGGGGTCTACAAATCTTTTCAGATCACGCAGGAGCACTTCACCGAAGACTACGGAAAAAAGATCCGGTTCTTTATCTATAACTCGTCCCAGCTGACCGAGATCGACCGTTTTGCCAGCGACAACTCGCTCAACGTGATGATCATCAATGCCCAGGCGTTCAACTCCCGGGGGAAGGATGCCAGGCGCATCTACATGAAACTGGATAGCTTCCGCAGCCGCAGGCCGATCGATGTGATTGCCAAAACCAATCCCATCCTGGTCATCGACGAGCCGCAATCGGTGGAGGGGAAACAGACCAAAGAGAACCTGAAGGGGTTCAACCCGCTATTCACGTTGCGTTATTCGGCTACGCATAAGAAGGACAGTCTTTACAACCTGATCTACCGGCTGGATGCCATGGAGGCCTACAACAAGAAGCTGGTGAAGAAGATCGCGGTGAAAGGGATTGCCCAGACCGGAACGACTGGGACGGAGGGGTATCTTTACCTGGAGGGGATCAATCTCTTCAAGGAGAAGAATCCCACCGCGAACCTCGGCTTCGAGGTAAAGCAAGCCGGCGGCGTAAAAGCGGTGATCCGAAAAATAGAAATAGGGCATAACCTGTACGACCGATCGGGGTCGCTTGAACAATACCAGGATGGGTTCACCGTGACAAATATCGATGGCAGAGATAATTCTGTCACTTTTCAGAACGGAACAAAACTCTATGCCGGCGATGTGAAAGGGGCGGTGAACGAGCAGCAGCTTCGCCGGATCCAGATCCGGGAGACCATCCTGTCGCATATTGAACGGGAGCGGATGCTTTACTTCAGGGATATCAAGGTGCTGAGTCTCTTTTTTATCGACGAGGTGGCCAAATACAAGCAGTACGATGCTTCCGGCAATGCGTTCAACGGCACTTATGCGGATATGTTCGAGGAGGAGTACAACGATGTGGTGAACAGCTTGCAACTGAAAATTGGCGAGGATGCCTATGTCGGTTACCTGAAATCAATCACAGCAGATAAAACGCACGCGGGATATTTTTCCATCGACAAAAGGAAGAATCAGTTCGTGGACGGGAAAGTGGAACGAAAAACAAAAGAGAGCGTGGATACCGATGCCTACGACCTGATCATGAAGGACAAGGAGCGGCTGCTCTCTTTCAGTGAACCGGTACGCTTTATCTTTTCACACTCTGCGCTGCGCGAGGGATGGGACAATCCCAACGTGTTCCAGATCTGTACGCTGAAACAGAGCGATGCGGAGACTCGCAAACGCCAGGAGGTGGGGCGCGGACTCCGCCTGTGTGTAAACCAGGAGGGGGAGCGGATGGACACCAATTTTCTGGGAAGTGAGGTGCATCATATCAACCAGCTGACGGTGATCGCGAGCGAGAGCTACGACCGGTTTGCAAAGGCGCTTCAGACGGAACTGGCCGAAGTGATTGCCGACCGTCCACAGAAGGTCTCTCCCTCGTTGTTCAAGGATAAGGTGCTGGCAGATAAACAAGGCAGGCCATACCCAGTGAGTGAGGAGGCGGCCCTGGTCCTCTACGAGAGCCTGGCAGGCTATGGTTACGTGAAGGCGGGGACCCTGACCGATAAGTACTATGAGGACAAAGAGAGCGGCAGCTTCCAACTGCCGGAGGAGGTGGAAGCCAACAGGGAGTCGGTGATGCATATCCTCGATTCGGTGTACAACCCGAAGATGCTTGCTCCCGAGAATGCACGGGGCAACAACGTGGAACTGCATCTTGATGAACAGAAGTTCAACCGCGAGGAGTTTAAGAAACTGTGGGCGAACATCAACACCAAGACGGCCTACGTGGTGGACTTCGAGACAGAGGAATTGATCCGAAAGGCGATTCAGCGACTGAACACCCATTTGCACGTGTCGAAAATCTTTTTCACCGTAACTTCGGGAGCTTTGGAAAAGATTGAGTCAAAAGAATCGTTAGCCGTAGGGGAGGGGTTCAAGCAGCAATCGTCGAAACACATTGATGTGCACTCGGCGGTGAACGGTAACGTGAAGTACGATCTGGTGGGCAAGGTGGTGGCTGAAACCGGACTGACCCGCAATACGGTGGTAAGAATCCTGACCGGTATCGAGAAACCGGTGTTCGACCAGTTCATGCTCAACCCCGAGGAGTTTATTCTCAAATGTTCCAACCTGATCAACGAGGAAAAAGCGACGGTGATCATTCAGCATATCGCTTACAACAAGTTGAACGACAGCTTCGGCACGGAGATCTTCACCGAGCCAACCTTGAAAGGCAAGCTTGGTGTGAATGCGATTCCGGCGAACAAACACCTGTACGATTATGTGATATTCGATTCAGTCAAAACAGAAAAACCGTTCGCCGAACAATTGGATATCAGCAGTGAGGTGAGCGTATATGTGAAGCTTCCCAAGGGCTTTTATATCAGTACTCCGGTGGGGAAATATAATCCCGACTGGGCCATCGCCTTCAACGAGGGTACCGTGAAGCATGTCTTTTTCGTGGCGGAGACCAAAGGCGATATCTCCACCATGGAGCTCAGGGAAGTGGAGTCAGCAAAAATATCCTGCGCTCGGAAACACTTTCAGGCAATCAGCAGTGACAAGATAATATTCGAAGCGGTAGAAAACTATCAGCAGTTGATGAATTTGGTGAAATAATTTGCATTACCATGGACCAACCCAAACTGGAGCGGCTGCTCCGACTGATGAAGATGCTCACGGCCAGTAACTATCTGACCGTGGAGGAGATTGCCGGGAGGCTTTCGATTACCCCCCGTTCGGTGTATCGTTATATCGATACGTTTCGCGAAGCGGGATTCGTGATCAAGAAAAAGAACGGATGTATCCGGCTCGATAAATCGTCGCCCTACTTCAAGGATATCAGCGAGCTGATCCATTTCACCGAAGAGGAGGCTTACATCCTGAAGTCGGCTATCGAGAGCATCGACGAGAACAATATCCTGAAACAGAACCTGAAGAAGAAGCTTTACACGGTGTACGATTACAAGATCCTGGCGGAAACGATCGTCAACGGCAGGAACGGCAGGAACGTGCGGCAGCTGGTACAGGCAATGGAGGAGCACCGGACAGTGGTTCTGAAGAACTACTCCTCATCGCACGGCAACGATATCCGCGACCGCAGGGTGGAGGCGTTTACCTTTACTACCAATTATGAGCAGGTGTGGTGTTACTGCCTCGAAGATCGGGAGGTGAAGCTCTTCAGGGTCTCCCGTATCGGGGCGGTGGAGATCCTGCCGGATCCGTGGCAGCATGAGGCGGCACACAAGGAGGGTTATATCGATATTTTTCGGATGCACAGCCGTCAGAAGCTGCCGCTGAAGCTAAAGATGGGACTTCGCTCTTCCAGCCTCCTTTTAGAGGAGTTCCCTCTGGCCGCCAGAGAGTTGAAAAAAGTGTCGGACAGGGAATGGCTGCTCGAAACCGAAGTTTGCTCCTACGAAGGGGTAGGGCGCTTCGTGCTCGGCCTGCTGGAGGATATCGAGATCATCGATTCACCGGAGTTTGTACAATACATCGCCTCGCAGATTGAAAAGATCAAAAATATATTGCCCGGGACATAACTTGTCAAATTTCCATTGTTCCTTTGTTGCGTTTACAAAGTGTAAAATTCTAAAAACTGTCAATAACATTCATTCAAAAGCTGTGAATCATGAAAAAAACATTGCTGGGAATCGTGTGTGCTGCACTTACATTTAGCTGTACAACACATCAGAAAGTGGTCAATCTTACACCACAAATTCAGGAAGAGATCAAAGAGGAGCCGGGACTGAAACGAAAAGTTGCGATCGCCCGCTTTTCAAATGAAACTCAGTATGCAAAGGGACTCTTTTACGATAAAGAAAATGATCCTATTGGTAAGCAGGCGGTAGATATTTTATCTGCTAAACTGGCATCTACAAACAAATTTATTCTACTGGAGCGTCAGGATATGGATAAAATTCTGGAAGAGCTGGAAATTGCGGGAAATGACGGATTCCAAAAGGTGGGGGCTGATTACCTGATTATTGGCTCTGTTACTGAATTTGGAAGAAAGAATGTTGGAGATGTAAATGCATTTTCGAGGAGTAAAACACAAACGGTTCAGGCCGGGGTGAGCATTCGTCTGGTGGATGTTTCTACCGGCCAGATCATCTATTCGGAAGAAGCCAAAGGGGAAGCAGAAACAACCAATAAGACCGTTTTGGGTTTGGGGGAGAGAACGGATTACGACGCTACTTTGAGCGATAAGGCAATCTCTGCTGCCATTTCCAAGCTGGTTGAAAACATTGTCAATAATTGTATGGATCGACCCTGGAAATCATATTTCCTTTCCTATGACGAAAACGGCATTTTTATTTCAGGCGGTAAGACACAGGGGTTGAAAGTCGGGGATCTGTTTGAAGTGGTTGAAAAAGGTAAAAGCGTGAAGAATCCACAAACCGGTATGATGATGGAATTACCCGGTAAAACAGTCGGGAAGGTCAGAGTTGATTTCATGGGAGGTGAAGATCCGCAAAATGAATTCTCAATGGTCTCGTTTACCACTGGAACAATTGATCGTCAAAAATTAACTAACTATTACATTAAGGAGGTTCAGCAATGAAAAAAACAATCATTCTCATGACCATCGGCTTGGTATTCCTTGCCGGGTGTACAGGAATAAAAACAGTGTCAACCGGTTTAGAAAACGAATCGTTTTTGGAATTTGTCGGAGACCCGGGCAGCTATTCCGGAGGGGTCGATGTCAAGATTGATGACAAAACTTCTTTTCGGGCAGAAGTGAATAAAAATCATGCGGATCGTCCCAAAGGAACGGTTTATAAAATTCCTACCGGAGCACATCTGATTGCAGTATCCTACAAAAATAATGTGATTTTCAGGAAAAAAATATTTATTTCATCACAGGAAACAAAGAAAATCATGTTGCCATGAAGAAGATTTTTTATGTTTTGACCGCTGTCTCCCTAATGGGATCCTGTACCGTACAGAAACCTTTGTATACATGGGATAATTACGAAGTTACCAGCTATAATTATGTAAAGAACAGCGATGAGAAATCGACTCAGGCATTAATTGAGACCTATCGGAAAATCATTGAATATCAGAAAGGTTCGAGGGGCGTGGTGCCGCCAGGTGTGTACGCTGATTATGGCTTTGTATTGCTTCAGAAGGATAAAACGGAAGAAGGCAGAGCCATGCTGTTGAAAGAGGTGAATCTTTATCCTGAATCCAAAACCTTTATCGATAGAATTTTAAAAATTATTGAAAAATGAAAAAGTTCTATTTTCTTGCCGTCATTGTAGTCGTTTTTTTGTCCGGTTGTACTACTACTACGACTCCCGTAAAAAGATCTGTGGCTTATAAGAAAATGTATGATGAGAAACCGCTGACCATATTGTTAATGCCGCCAATTAACAGGAGTACCAATGTGGAAGCAAAGGATTTTTTTCATTCAACATTGAATGTCCCTATTGCCAACGCGGGTTATTATGTCATCCCGACCTTCCTTTCAATGGAGATATTGAAAAACGAGAGTGCATATGATACAGAGCTATTTATTGACAATCCTTTAGATAAGTTCCGGAATATTTTCGGGGCTGATCTGGCTTTGTTTACCATCATTCATAAATGGGATAAATCAAGTTTGGCTGCACAGGTTTATGTGCAGGTAGAATATATCATTAAATCCACCAAAACCAACGAAGTTGTTTTTAAAAGAACCGGAGATATCTATTATAATGCTTCTGTTTCAACGGGTCTGGGGGGAGGACTGGGAGCATTGGCCGATCTGGCATTATCGGCTGTAAATACAGCCGCAACACAGTATGTGGATGTTGCAAGGGCGTGCAATAAATATACCTTTAGCGTTTTGCCTGCAGGGAAATATAGTCCGTTGTACGAAACAGATACAGACCTTCCTGCAGGGAACGAGTCATTTAAGGTTAAATTGGATTCAAATTATTGAATATTGACCCAAAATTTAAGTATGAAAAGGCTGCCGGAAATACAAATTAATCTTTTTCAATTAGCTGTGTTACTGGATGAGGAAGATAAAAAGTTTTACGATTATGTGATTGCACACAATGTTTATTGCAGTCATTGCAGAGGAGTCGCAAAAGAGGGCATTGATGTGGAAGAGGTTTATCTGACCGATCTGAATGATATCAGGGTGCAAGGCAGATGCAAGGTGTGCAACGGCGTGGTAGGACGTCTTTTTGAGTATGGAGAGAAGAAGGATTTTTACGAGAGGGCCAACCGATTCAGGAATTCAATCAAAATCTGAACAGTTGAATTATAATAACCGAAAATCCCGTTTTTTTGTAACCATATTTTAGAGTTCGCCTTCAGATGTGCTTTCCCTACCCTTGAAGGTATAGGGTATACCCAGGAGGTCGAAGACGAGCCGTTGTGCCGCGGTAGGCGTGGAGTATACATCCTTGTATTTTCCTCCGAAGTGACCCCTGGCATATGTCTCCACCTTGCGCAGCATATCATGTTCCGACCAGTATTTGCGCTTCTTCCTGTCGATCTGATTCACCCTCTTTCGTAGCCGTGCAAGGATGATCAGTGAGATGAAGGTCACGAAGATTTTACCCTTGATCGTCTGTTCGTTATGGTTCTTCAGGCGTCTCAAATCCAGAAGATTCTTCTCATCATCGAAGTACAATTCCACCCCGTTTCTCTCCCGGTATTCCTCCAGTGCCTGAACCGCAGTTTTGGCAGAGGTAGAGAGGAGCACCCAGTAGCAACTGTCACTGTTGATGAACTCCTGCACCGCTTCATCGTTATAATTCACCGATCGGCCCCGAACCGGCGTGTTCTTGACGATAAAATACCGGTCATACATCGCCCGGTGTGTTTCTACAGGCTTGTCTGCTTCCAGCTCATCTTTCAATCTCCTTAGCTTTTGCATGAAATAAGCAATGACCTTGTCTTTTCTCGCCGGGTCACAATAGAGGTGATACCAGGTTCTGCCATGAGCAGGGGTAGTCTTGTAGATGGTCTTCCCATACATGATGCTCCCGTTGTCCCCGATGAGGTTGTCCGGGCGTATCAGCGTATCGCGGTGTTCTGCGATCAACTTCTTTTGCCATGCGACATTAGACGGCACCGGGATGGTGAATTTGTAGCCCCCGCGTGACAACAGTTCAAGGTTGTAATCGCTATGGAAACCGCGATCCCCGACGAAGGTGAACCTCGGTACTTCCATCTTTTTCATCATCGACAACACTTGATCCAGGATCACCTTGTCGGACATGCTGCCTGGAAGCATCTGGTACCATATCGGAAGACCGCTCTGGCACGAGGTAAGCAATGCCAGGTTGATTTGCTCAAGGTTTTCCCCATCCCTGTTGTACCCGTACTCCGCGTAAGGGTTGCGCTTCCCGTAGGTGCTCACGCTGGTCAGGTCAAACAACTGGTTCTCTTTTTCTGCATGTTCCCCCATCCAGAGCTGGAAGAACGTGTTGATTTTGTCCTCTTTCAATCTCTCGAGCAACTCGGACACCCTTTGAGAATTCAACCCCAGCTTTCGCAAACCACGCTGTTCAAGCCAGTCCTCCGCATTGCTCAATGCCTTTCCCCTACATATCTGGTAGTAAGATAGCGCAATGATCTTCCTGGCGTCATCCTCACCGAAGCTTTCAGTCAAAACATCTGAAACCCCGGTATCCTGCGTCACCTTGTCCAATATCATGGTCTCTCCCACGAGGGTGGTATTGGAAACTACCTTGGGTTCCTTTACCTCAGCAGTGAGTGCCTGGATCATTTCCCTGTTTGTGTAGTACTTGTTATAGAGCGGTTTGCCATCAGCTCCCTTTTTGCCGATACAGGTGCGCCTGTGGGTTGAGTAACCCTTTTCCTTGTCCCAGTATGATTCATCTTCGTAGAGATAAACCGTCTCAT
>JAQVWR010000077.1 GCA_028709605.1 Proteiniphilum sp. | reverse complement strand
CTGCAACAACGGTTGGAAGAGGCGACCCTGCAGGAGATATGCAACCGACAGGAGAAAGAGCGGCTGCAGGAGGCGTCGCAGCTGACGGTGCAGCGAGAAAGCTACCGCCTCAGCGGGGAGAACCTGGTATTGAGTGAACAGAACCTGCGGGCGGCACAATTGCAGTTCGAGAAAGGATACATCCTCCAGCAGGAGCTGCTCAGCGAACAGCTGAAAGCACAGCTCACCCGCCAGAGCTACCTCCAGGCCGCCTATGATCTCTTTACCATCCTGGTAACAATAGCGCATTAAAAAACCCAATCCCGCTCCTTTCGGGGCATGACTGGGTAGTATATTGCGGAAAGAAAGGGATTCGAACCCTTGGTACCCGCGAGAGTACAACGGTTTTCGAGACCGCCCCGATCGACCACTCCGGCATCTTTCCTGTTCAGGCTACAAAATTACACTTTTTCCGCGAATAACGTGCAATCCCGCGACCATTTATTGATGCAACACCGCAAGGGCCTCTTTTGTTGCCGCCAGCAACGGGTCGATGGAGATAGGCGATCCCACGGCATGCTGCATCCAGAGCTGGGGGATAATGCTTCCGCAGGTGTACATCCGGACGATCTCCTCCGCCAGGTTCCTGCCCTTCACCTGTTGCTCGATCTGAAAATCGATCAGATGTCCCATGGGGTAATTGGGCAAGTAGAGCGGGTAATCGATCATATGGGAATAGATACCAAGCAGCGTCTCATCCTTGCCTCCCAGCACACCGGCATAATAGCTGTTCCACACCTCTTTTGCAATGGCAATCACCGCTTCCTTCAGCTGTGCCGCCGTGGCATCGGGATGGGCATAGAGCCATTCCCATACCCGGATATCGACCAGCGAAACACCCATGATCTCGTAGGCGGACCAGAAGCTGCTGAGGGCGAGCCAATGTGCCTCATCGGGGTTGCTGTTCTTCAGGCCCAGCAGCTCCAGGTCGCGCTTCTGGAAGAGGAACGCCGCCGCCTCAGTGAAAGAGGTGTTGGGCACGCCGCTCAGCATGTAGTGGTCCACATCGTTCATCGTGATGGTCTGCTCCACGTTGTGGCCGAACTCATGCACGGCAATGTTGTACCCCTTGTAGTCCATCCCCCCCTCACCGATACGGGTGCGGAGGCGGGAGAGATCGTTCCGCATGGCGGCTCCCCAGGCGTGGCCGGCACCGCGGGAGGCGTCGACGGTGATGAGCGAGGTGATCTCCTTCGCTTTGTCAGGGTTCCAACCCAGCTTCACCAGGATGTTGGGCAGATCCTTTTCCAAAGCCGCTGCATCGGGATACTTACGGGAGGTGAGGGCAGTCAGCTGCTCCTCGGGAATGCCTTCCCCGCCCTTGAAACCGTTGTACCAGATATCAAACGGTTCCAGCTCCCGTCCCAGCCGCGTGGCGATAAAGGCGGCGACCTCCTTCACCCGGGGTGAGGAGAGCAACCCCACAAAGAGCGCCTCCACATCTTTTTGCGGCACCTCCATGGTGGCGTCGAAAGCACGAGACAGCTGGGTGAGGTAATGGGGGGAGTAGGCATCGAGCTGACGCATGGCGTGAAAGTTTTGCAGGAACACCTCGTAGCGACGGGTATTCTCGGGAGTGCCCGTCACGACGATTCCGTCGGCGAAAAGCTCGTTGGTCACCGGGTTCCAGGTGTGGGTTCCTTTATTGATCACCTCCCGCGGGATGGTCTGGTCGATGATGCGCTGCATCACCCGGTAGATCATCCGCTGTTTCTCCAGTCCACGTTCCGGGTCGGCGTAGTCCGACTTCAGCTCGTCGCGCAGTCCCCAGTGGGTGATCAGCTTCATTCCTTCGGGAAAGAGCTGTTCCCCCGCATCATTCCGCAGGTTGCCCATGAAAATATTGTAGTCGGAGATGTAGGCATCGGCCTCCGTAACGGCGCTGGAAATATGTTGCTGTACCTCGGCCGGCACGCGCGAGATAAACCGGTCGCCCATCCGGGCATAGGCCCACTCTTTGCGGCTCCACTCGGCTCCCATTTCCGTCTTCTCTTCAAGAGAGTAAAAGGGAAAATTGAGTGCGGTGAGAAAGGCGATCCTGTTGCCGTAAAGGTCGTCGGTGAGATGCGCCGACGCATCGTAGCTGCCGAACAGCATATCCACCGGCATGATCTCGGGCCCTTCCAGCTGCAGGGGCATTTTAAGTTCCACATCCATCTTGTGGAAATAACCGCCGATCACCTCGAAATTACGCTCCAGCGTGGCGAACAGCGTAGAGAGTGCTGCCGTGTCGGCCACGAACGAACTTTTACAGAACTGTGCAAAATCATCGTCACTACCATCCTGCTCGCGCCAGAGGGCCGCCACCTGTTCTACGCCGCGTTCCACGCGGAAGGCAGATGACTCGCCCAGCGAGTCCTTGAGCTGCGCAATCACCTTTTTCGTCTGCGCACCGGAGATCAAACGGGTTGTTTGCATTTCATTTCGATTCTCGTGATTCGTAGTGCATGCCATTATTCCGAAGAACAACAGGGCGAAAGCACTGAAAATAATCTTTTTCATGATGAAGGGATCTGATGTCAATACCTGTTTCCCTTTTGACAGAGGGAAACAAATTCGTTTCCACAAATTTAGGGTATTTTTCCGGATATTCCGAACATTTCCGGCAGGAAACATTAGCTGTCTCAAATGCCAGAATTTATTGTAAAATATGGCTCCTCTTTTTCGTAATGCTCCCCATGCCGCCTCTACCAGTGCTTTTCACAAATATTTGTTTCCATGTGTGATTTTCCGGCTTTTGATCTTCCCCGCGCTTTCATCGTTGCGGGGTCTGAGTCCTGCCCAGGAGACCAGGGCCGCCGCGGTGGCAAACAGGCTCATGTCGATGCGCTGCTCGCAACGCACAATATCCTTGTTGAGCTCGTTAATGCGCCGCCCGTACAAACGTAACTGCCGGATCATCCCGTCGGGGACAATGTCTTGATCTCGCGGGTGGAAACACGAAACTTCCTTTCACTTTTTTTGCCCTGTTCATCCAGAATACACATGAATATGCTATCTTTGTGGATGTCAAGGCCGCAGACTGTTTTCATAATCTTATGTTTTTAAATTAAACTTTGTGCCAAGAGCACGTTAATTACTTATAGAACGCCGTGACCTTGATTTTTATTTGCTCGTGTATAAAATCCCAACTTTTTTATTTAAGTTTATAACACGTAAACAAACCATCAAACTGAACCAACATGAAAGAAATCGACAAGTATGTAAAAACACACGAAAAACGTTTTCTGGATGAGCTGTTCGAGCTGATCCGCATCCCCTCCGTCTCTTCCCTTCCGGAGCACAAGCCCGATATGTACCGTGCCGCCGAAAAATGGAAAGAGATCCTCCTGGCTGCCGGCGCCAACAAAGCAGAGGTGATGGAGACCGACGGCAACCCGGTAACCTACGGAGAGAAGATCATCGACACACATGCCCCTACCGTATTAGTCTACGCCCATATGGATGTGATGCCGGTGGACCCGGTCAACCTCTGGCAGACAGAGCCCTTTGAACCGGTAGTAAAGGATGGAAAGATCTGGGCCCGCGGCGCGGACGACGACAAGGGGCAGTCCTTTATGCATGCCAAGGCGTTCGAGTACCTGGCACAGTCGGGCACGCTGCCCTGCAATGTGAAGTTCCTCATCGAGGGGGAAGAGGAGGTGGGCTCCCCCAACCTGCCCAAATTCTGCAAGCAACACAAGAAGATGCTGCAAGCCGATGTGATCCTGGTCTCCGATACCTCGATGATTGCTCCCGACGTGCCTTCGATCACCACCGGACTGCGCGGCTTGGCCTACTGGCAGGTGGAGGTGACCGGTCCGAATGTGGACCTGCACTCGGGAATCTTCGGCGGTGCCGTGGCCAACCCGATCAACGTGCTGGCAAAGATGATCGCCCGGACGATGGACGACGATGGCCGGATCCTGATCCCCGGCTTCTACGACGATGTGGTGGAAGTTCCCAAAAAAGAACGCAACATGATGGCGAAGGCACCCTTCTCACTCAAAGCGTACAAACAGTCACTCGACGTGAAAAAGTTGTTCGGTGAGAAAGGGTACAGCACCAACGAGCGCACCGGTATCCGACCAACGTTCGACGTGTGCGGCATCTGGGGCGGATACACCGGTGAGGGAGCCAAGACGGTACTGCCCTCAAAAGCCTATGCCAAGATCAGCAGCCGCCTGGTACCTAACCAGGATCACAACCGGATCGCGAAGCTCTTTGTCAAGTACTTCGAGTCGATCGCCCCCAAATCGGTGAAAGTGAAAGTAGAGTCCCTGCACGGCGGGCCCTCTTATGCCTGTCCCATCGACCTGCCGGCATACCAGGCTGCGGAGAAGGCATACCAAGATGTCTACGGGAAGAAGCCGGTGCCGGTGCGTTCCGGCGGCAGCATCCCCATCATCGCCACCTTTGAGAAGATCCTCGGCATCAAGTCGGTGCTGATGGGCTTCGGGCTGGGCTCCGACGCGATCCACTCACCTAACGAGAACTTTCCGCTGGAGCAGTTCTACAACGGGATCCGCACCATCCCCCTCTTCTACAAATATCTTGCAGAGCAGATGAAGAAGTAGCCCCGGCTCCTGCGAAAACAATGATCCCGCGGACCCTGAAGGAACAAGGGGCCTGCGGGATTTTTTTTGGAAAACCGCATCGATTTCAGACAACTACACAGGCTGCGTAGCGGGTATTCCCGTTGACCGGTGTGAGGGCCAGATAGCCTGAAATGATCCGGCCCTGCCGCACCTTGAGCGGATGTTCCTCCTGCATCTTCCGGTGAAACAGCAGAGCATTGCCCGGTTTTTTGAAATAATCCACCGTAAACATACCCCGTCCATCCGCCGTCATAAACCGGTCGTGGAAGATGCGCGCCACCATCCCCATGTTCATCCGCATATTGATCTCCACGCAGGGCTGTACACGATATCCCGCGCCGGTTTCACAGATCATCATGTCCACACCCACATAACCGGTATAAAGCGGGAAGTAAGCGGATAGTTTTTCCAAAAGAGCATCACGCAGCCGATACAGCCGTCCGACAGGGATATAAGCAGAGAGCCTCTCCTCAATACGGTCGTCGGAGAGCAGCTCGTTCCCGAGATAAGCCCCCGATGCGGCAGCACGGAACAGCGAATAACCGGTAAAACGCGCTTTTTCTTTCTCCAGACAGAACTCCATGGCAAAATCCTCCGCCTTGCGCAACAGCGGTTCCGCCACAACGCCCCCCTGTTCACGTATTACCCGCCGGCACCAGTCGGTCTGCTTGTCGGTGATCTTCCCCAGGATGCGTATCAACCCCTTGCCGCTGCCGGAGAGCGGCATCTTTAAAAGCTTATCGCCGGGAAAAGATGAAAGGTATGCCAGTAACTCATCGAGAGAGGTGAAATAATGCGACTCGCCGCAAAAGGAGGGCTCCTTCGCCTGCAACTCACGCAACAGACGCACGGCATGCTGCCGGCCGGAATAGTCCCGCAGCCGCAGCAGTTCATCCATTGACGGCAGCCGTTCTGCCTGCACCCCGCAGGAGAGCAGTTGTTTGCGCAGAGCCGGGTTCCAGCCCCAGGGGATGATGGGTTCGTTGATGAGTGAACTCATCTCCGCATATCTGATCAGCGATGAGGATAGCGAAAACTGTTTTCCGACTGCTTCAAGGTAGATACGGTTCTCCTCCCCCTCCGCAACCACCCCGCCACCCCCGCCGTACCATAGCGGCAACAACGCCAACTCGGCAGCCATGGAAGCTGCCGATGCAGGGGGAGTGTAGTGGGGCGAGAAGTTGGCCAGTGCCAGATCGTGTTCCGGATTAAACAGATCCATCGCCTACAGGTATTCCTTCACCTCTATCTCCCCGTTCAGGGCCAGCAGGGCGTTTTCGGCCAGAGCCCCCATCTCGTCCTGTCCCGGGTAGATATACACCGGTGCGATGCGGTAAACCCGTTCGATCACTAAGTTACAGAACCACTTGCTGTTGGCGATACCGCCGGTAATCAGGATCGCATCCACCTCCCCCTTCAGCACGGTGGACATAGCTCCGATCTCCTTGGCTATCTGATAAGCCATCGCCTCCAACACCTCCCGACACTTCTCATCGCCATCCTTCGCCTCCCGCTCGGCAATATAGACGTCGTTGGTTCCCAGATAGGCGGTCATTCCTCCTTTCCCGAGAATCATCTCGCGCATCTCTTCATAACTGTACTTACCGCTGAAGGCAGCCTTCAGCAAGGCGCCCACCGGCAGGGTGCCGGAGCGTTCGGGCGAGAAGGGTCCGTCGCCGTCCAATCCCTGGTTCACATCGATTACCCGGCCCTTCTGATGAGCCCCCACGGTGATGCCTCCGCCCAGGTGCACCACGATCAGGTTCATCTCTTCGTACCGCTTCATCACCGACTTAGCATGGGAGCGTGCAATCGCTTTCTGGTTGAGGGCGTGAAAGATGGAGACCCGTTCAAAGGCAGGATGACCCGAGTATCGCGCCAGCGGCTCCAGCTCATCGACCACCACCGGATCGGCAATAAATGCTTCGGCCGATGGCAGCAACTTGGCAATGTCGGCCGCGATCAATCCCCCCAGGTTACTGGCATGCTCACCCAGCTTGCACTCCAGCAGATCTTTCTGCATTGCCTCATTCACCCGGTAGACGCCTGAGCCGATGGGCTTCACCAGGCCACCGCGACCGATCACGGCATTGATCGTCTCCACATGTACATCGGCTCCTTTCAGCTCTTCGTAGATAATATTCTTTCGGTATTCGTACTGATCCGTTATTCGTTTAAACGGTTCCAGTGCTTCGGGGGCATGCTTGATGGTCTTCAGGAAGATCACCTTCTCCTGCTGGTAGATGGCGATCTTGGTAGAGGTAGATCCCGGGTTGATGACCAGGATTCGGGTATTGGTTGCCATATGATTAAATTTTACAGATCCTCATTTCAGTTGTTTCAACACGGCACCCAGTGCCAGGGAGAGCAACCTGCTCCGGTCGTTGTCCGACCGCGAAGTAAGCACGATCGGTACGGGAGCGCCCATCACCACGGCAGCCGAGACTGCACCTCCCAGGAAATTGAGCGCCTTATAGAACATATTGCCGGCTTCAATATCGGGAACAAGGATCAGGTCGGCATCACCGGCAACCTCCCCGCCGATCCCTTTGTGAAGAGCCGCTTCACGGCTAACAGCAATGTCAACGGCAAAGGGGCCGTCCACCACGCATCCGGGCAGCTGCCCGTTGCGGTTCATCTCTTTCAGTGCAGCGGCATGGAGCGTCGCCTCCATCTTCGGGTTCACCTTCTCCACTGCTGCAACGACAGCGACCCTGGGATTTGCGATTCCCACGCGGTGACACGCTTCCACCGCATTCAGGAGGATCTTTCTTTTGGCCTCCAGATCAGGTGCGATATTCATCGCCGCATCGGTCACGCCGAACAACTTGTGATAGTAAGGCGACTGGAAGAAGGCGACATGGCTCATCAGTCCGCCGGGAGGGATGCCCGTCTCCTTGTCCAGCACCGCCTTCAGCAAATCAGCAGTGCTCACATTCCCTTTCATCAGCATATCGGCTGCGCCCTGCCTCACCTTCTCCACGGCCATTCGCGCCGAGGCCGTAGCTCCCTGCCGGTTGTCAATCACCTCCATCTGTTGCAGATTGATTCCGGCCGCACGGGCGATCGTCTCGATCTGCTCCCTGTCACCTATCAGCAGGGGGACGACGATCCCCTCTGCCACAGCAAACTGCAATGATTTCAAGACATCTTCATCTTCTGCAGCAGCCACTGCTACAGTACACCTCTGTCTGCTTTTAGCGAGCTGCATCAGTTCCAATAAATCGTGGATCGGCATAATAGTAATATTGAAACATTTTACTTACAAAAGAACAAATTTTTTTGCAAATCAATCGATTTTTGAACAGATTTTTTTGGCAAAAAGTAAACCATTTGATAAAACTGTGAACCGCGGCAGCAAGGCACGCCGTCGGTCGAGACGGAAGAGAGAATTGCAATTTAGGTTCACTGCTTATAGTCGATGTCCCAGAAAAGGGTTGACTCGGTTGATAACGGATACCTGATATTGGTTCACTGGCGGTTGTTGTTCCTGAAGGCAGTGTACTGTCCAAGTCTCATGCCTGTCAGGGAAAGACTTGAGAGAAAAGATGATAGCATCACAAAATTGCCGAATAAAATACCACAAAAACACCGAGCAAAACGCCACAAAAAAGCCGATTAAAAAACCACAAAAACACCGATTAGGTTTGTTGATATCACTAATATTGAGTACTTTTGAATCAAAATAAATCTATGGTAATATGGAGTATTTCAATAG
>JAQVWR010000076.1 GCA_028709605.1 Proteiniphilum sp. | reverse complement strand
ATGAAGGGCCGGAGGTGCCCCAGGACGGTCCCTGGGGCTACCGCCATCAATTCAACATTGCCGACAGCGGCTTCGGGTTGCGGGGCCCCCGCGTACTGAACGACCGTGCCGGCGAGGTGGGACGGACCCTCAACGTGAGGAATTTCGACCTGGAGCGCATCTTGGGAAGAGAGGGGGTGCAGATCGTGCACCTCTCAGGCCTGATTGCGGCCCTCTCCCCCGAAACCAGTCATTTCTGCCTGGCGATTGCCCGTTTTGCCAAAAGAGAGGGTACGCTCATCTCGTTCGACCTGAACTACCGGGCTTCCTTCTGGAAGGGAAGAGAGAAGGAGCTGAGAGAGGCCTTCACCGAGATCGCTTCCCTCTCCGATATCCTGATCGGTAACGAGGAGGATTTCCAGCTCTGCCTGGGAATTGAGGGTCCCCAAGCAGGAGGTGAAAATATCGGCGACAGACTCGATGCATTTAAGGGGATGATACGCAACGCTGGGAAGGCATTCCCCAATGTCTCTGTCTTCGCAAACACCCTGCGCGAAGTGATCAGCGCCAATGAACATCTCTGGGGCGCTATTGTTTATGAGAATGGCAACTGGCACGAAGCCCCCCTGCGCCGGATCACGGTCCTCGACCGCATCGGGGGCGGCGACGGCTTTGTGGGCGGACTGCTCTATAGCATCCTCCGGGAGATGGATCCGGCAAAGTGGATCCAGTTCGCCTGGGCCAGCGGCGCGCTGGCCACCACCTTTTTGACCGACTATGCACAGCCGGCTGATGAGGAGGTGATCTGGAGCATCTGGAAGGGTAACGCCCGCGTGAAGCGGTAAAATGAACATCATTTAATAAGCATCGTATCAAATGAGCAAATTAGCAGATATTGGTCTGATCGGACTGGCCGTTATGGGCGAGAATCTGGTCCTGAACATGGAGAGTAAAGGCTACACCGTGGCCGTGTTCAACAGAACGGTGGCAAAGGTGGATTACTTCCTGGAGGGAAGAGGCAAAGGAAAGAACTTTATCGGTGCCCGTTCACTCGAAGAGTTTGTCGCTTCCATTGAAAGGCCCCGTAAAGTAATGATGCTGGTCAAGGCCGGTAAGCCGGTGGATGATTTCATCGAGCGGCTGCTGCCCCTGCTCGAGCCGGGAGACATTCTCATCGACGGGGGGAACAGCCACTTTCCCGACACCATCCGCCGGACAAAATATGTGGAAAGCAAGGGGCTCCTCTATGTCGGTACGGGTGTCTCCGGCGGTGAAGAGGGCGCTCTGAAGGGGCCTTCTCTGATGCCGGGCGGATCACCTGAAGCTTGGCCCCGTGTGAAGGAGATCTTCCAGGCTGTCTCGGCCAAGGTCGACGGCGGCGTGCCCTGCTGCGACTGGGTGGGGGAGAACGGTGCCGGACATTTTGTAAAGATGGTGCACAACGGCATCGAGTATGGCGATATGCAGATCATCAACGAAGCCTATCACCTGATGAAGGATCTGCTGGGGATGGATGCCTTCGCACAGCACGAGGTGTTCAGAAAATGGAACCGGGGGGTGCTCGACTCCTACCTGATCGAGATCACTTCCGATATTCTGGCTTACCGCGATGAAGACGGATCGCCGCTGGTGGAAAAGATTCTCGATATGGCCGGACAGAAAGGTACCGGCAAGTGGACTGCCGTGTCGGCACTCGACTTGGGCATCCCGCTCACGCTGATCGGCGAGTCGGTTTTCTCCCGCTGCCTCTCGGCACAGAAGGAGCTGAGAGTGAAAGCCTCAAAGGCGATTACCGGCAAGCAACCTGCTTTTGACGGAGAGAAGCAGCCGTTTATCGATGACCTGGAAAAAGCAATATATGCTGCCAAGATCATCTCCTACGCACAGGGATATGACCTGATGATGGAAGCGGCGAAGGAGTATGGCTGGACCCTCAATTACGGGGGCATCGCCCTGATGTGGCGTGGCGGATGCATCATCCGCTCCCGCTTCCTGGGGGATATCAAGAAGGCGTTCGACCACAACCCGGCCCTGGAGAACCTGCTGCTCGACCCCTTCTTCAAACAGGCGGTGGAAGAGGCGCAGGAGAGCTGGCGCAGGGTCTGTGCCACTGCACTGATGAACGGCATACCGGTACCCGCACTTACCTCGGCACTCAACTACTTCGACGGCTTTCGCAGTGAACGGCTGCCGGCGAACCTGCTCCAGGCGCAACGTGACTATTTCGGAGCCCATCAGTATGAACGGCTCGACGCTCCCCGCGGGCAGTTCTTCCATACCGACTGGACCGGACACGGCGGACATACGGCATCCACCACCTATGACGTGTAGCGAGCTGCAAACGGAACGGAGGGAATTGCACAAAAGAGTGCATGACTCTCTCGGCTCTCTGCATCCCTGTTTGTCGCAGGCTGACCTGAAGCGGGGGATTTCATCTGCTTGAAAGAAGAATGAAGAAGGAATATGATCATGACAACAAGACGAGATTTTATCAGAAATGCGGCACTGGCCTCGGCGGGACTGGCACTGGGTGGCATTCATACGTACAGCAGCGCGGCCAGCTATAACAGGGTGCATGGTGCCAACAAAAAGGTGAATCTGGCACATATCGGCATCGGCAACCGGGGATGGGAGATCATCAACGATTTCGACAAAACAGGACTGGCCAACGTGGTGGCCCTTTGCGATGTGGACCTGGGTGCAGAACATACCCAAAATACACTGGCCAAATTTCCCAACGCAAAACGGTTCAAGGATTTCCGGGAGATGTTCGACAAAATGGGCAATGAGATCGAGGCGGTAGCTATTGCTACACCCGACTTTGCTCACTTCCCGGCAGTGATGATGTCGATGGCCGAAGGAAAGCATGTCTATGTGGAGAAACCGCTGACCCGGACTTTTCATGAGTCGGAGCTGCTGCTCAAGGCGGTGAAGAAATATCCCCGTGTGGTGACCCAAATGGGTAACCAGGGACACTCCGAGGCCAATTACTTCCAATTTAAGGCTTGGAAAAAAGCGGGTATCATCAAAGATGTCACGGCCATCACCGCTCATATGAATAACCCGCGCCGCTGGCATGGGTGGGATCCGAACATCAAAACATTTCCCGCTGCCGAAGCCATTCCCGATACACTGGACTGGGATCTGTGGCTCATGGCACGCGACCATCACGCCTACAACAAGGATTTTCACTATGGACAGTGGCGCTGCTGGTACGATTTCGGCATGGGGGCCCTGGGCGACTGGGGGGCACATATCCTCGACACGGTGCATCAGTTTCTCGACCTGGGACTGCCGGAAGAGGTGAACCCGGTGCGGCTGAGCGGGCATAACGACTACTTTTTCCCGATGTCGAGCACCCTCGAGTTCAAATTTCCGAAACGAGGCAATATGCCTCCGGTGGTAATCACCTGGTACGACGGACTGGACAATATCCCTGTGGTACCGGAAGGATACGGTGTCTCAGAGATCGATCCCAACATCCCCTCGGTGGCGGGCGGTAAGATACAGCCGGCAAAGCTGAACCCCGGCAAGGAGATCTATAGCAGGGAACTCACCTTCAAGGGCGGCTCCCACGGCAGTACCCTGAGCATCATCCCCGATGAGAAAGCCCGGGAAATGGAGAAGCATCTGCCGGAGGTGCCACAGAGCCCGTCGAACCATTTTGCGAACTTCCTGCTGGCCTGCCAGGGAAAAGAGAACACCCGTTCTCCGTTTGAGATCTCGGCTCCGTTGAGCCAGGTGTTCTGCTTAGGTGTGGCAGCCCAGCGTCTCAACCGAAAGATCATCTTCGACAGGGAGACCAAACGGGTGACCAACGATGCGTTTGCGGATGCTTTCCTGACAGGGGTGCCGCCCAGAAAAGGGTGGGAAGATTTTTACCGGATCTGAGAATGGAAAGCGGATCGAAAAGAAAACAATTAAATTTTTTACAAATGAAAAGAAACATGGGATTGCTGATCGCGCTTTTGATGACTGTTTTCGCATCAGCTCAGGAACCGAAATGGCAGGATCTGTTCAACGGCCGTAACCTGAAGGGTTGGCAGAAGCTGAACGGAACAGCTGAATACAAGGTGCAGGACAAGGCTATCGTGGGGATCTCGAAGATGAATACCCCTAATACGTTCCTGGCTACAAAGAAGATGTATGATAATTTTGTCCTGGAGTTTGACTTTAAGGTTGATGACGGACTCAACTCGGGTGTGCAGTTTCGCAGCAACAGCCTGAAAGAATTTCACGATGGAAGGGTGCATGGGTATCAGTTCGAGATCGACCCTTCCGATCGTGCCTGGACCGGCGGGATCTACGATGAGGCACGCCGCGGATGGCTCTATCCGCTCAACTACAATCCAGCGGGACAGAAAGCTTTCAGAAACAGGGAGTGGAACAAGGCACGTATCGAGGCAATCGGGAGTTCGATCCGTACCTGGGTAAACGGTGTGCCCTGTGCGGACCTGCTGGACAATACTACCGCTTCGGGGTTCATCGCTTTGCAGGTGCATGCCGTCTACAAGGATGAGTTGGCCGGCAAAACCGTGGCATGGCGTAACATCCGGATCCTGACGGAGGGCCTCGACCGGTTCAAAACCCCTGAAAGCAACGATGTCAGGCAGCTCAATACAATAGCAAACACTATCTCGGAGAGAGAGGCTGCAGAAGGGTGGAAGCTCCTGTGGGATGGAAAAACGACCGACGGATGGCGGGGTGCCAGGTTAGATCATTTTCCCGAAAAAGGATGGTCTGTGGCAAACGGGATCCTCAAGGTGCACAAGAGTGGCGGCGGTGAGTCGACCAACGGCGGTGATATTGTGACCACCCGCCCTTATAAGAACTTTATGCTGAAAGTGGATTTCAAAATCACCGAAGGCGCCAACAGCGGCATCAAGTACTTTGTCGACACCAGCCTGAACAAGGGGGAAGGGTCGGCTATCGGCTGTGAGTTCCAGATCCTGGACGACTGCCGCCATCCCGATGCCAAGTTGGGGGTGAAAGGCAATCGCACACTGGGCTCCCTCTATGACCTGATCGCCGCTCCCGCCGACAAGCCGTTCCGGAATGGGTTCTTCAACACCGCTATGGTGGTGGTCAGGGGGAACCATGTGGAGCACTGGCTCAATGGGGTAAAGATTGTGGAATATGAACGGAATAACCAGATGTGGAAGGCTCTGGTCAACTACAGCAAGTACAAAGACTGGCCCAACTTCGGCAATGCGGAGGAAGGATTGATCCTGTTGCAGGATCACGGCGATGAGGTATGGTTCCAGAACATCAAAATCAAAACGCTCTGACGTATTGATCTGCAGAAGACCCCTGTAACGAAAAAAGCATGTGCTCCGAAAAGGGGACATGCTTTTGGGGAGTGGGCGGTGTGCCTTTCCCGGGTTTGCGTTACACGAAGACCTTCTTCAGTTCTTCTACCCAGGCGGTCAGCCGCTGTTCCGTCATATCATATTCATTGTCCTCATCGATGGGCAGTCCCACCCATACCCCGTCGATTACTGCCGTAGATTCGTCATAGGTATATCCTTCATCTGGTACCTGCCCCACGATCACGATTTTATCCGCGATCTCGTCATAGATCACCTTCATCGATTCCGCAAAGCTGCCCGAATAGGAAGCACTGTCACCCAGTGCAAAAAGGGCTGCTTTTTTCCCGATGAAGTCCAGTGTGGCGAAAGAGGGCAGAAACCCTTCCCAGTCGTCCTGCAGGTCTCCTACACCGGTGGTGGAAGTGCCCAGAATAAGATAGGGGTAGGGAGCGATCTCGCCGAGGGATACATGTTGTACGTTGAAAAGATCGGCCTGGCCCTCAAAAAGATCCTGCAACTGTCTGGCTACTGATTCCGTGTTGCCTCCGGAGCTTCCGTAAAGAATGGCTATTTTATTCATTGTGTGGGTTATTGTTTGTCTCTGTTTCTTCAGTTGATAAACAGTTTTTTTCGGAAATTGTTTGTTGCAAAACAGTCAAATGATTTATCTTTTGTGAAATGTCGAAAAAAAACATTATTTTTGCACCTCCGTATGGCGCGGTAGTTCAATGGATAGAATAGAAGTTTCCTAAACTTTAGATTCGGGTTCGATTCCCGGCCGTGCTACTTCAGCCAGACAGCAACCGGTGAGTGCTTCACCGGTTGTTTGTTTTTTTATTTTCTCGGTCTTCACTACATGCATCCATCCAATCATTGAAAAAAACGGGGGTAATAATGAACATATGCTCAAAATATTTTCTATCTTTGTACCAGCCACAGGTGATGGCCAGAAGATCACCCATAAGGAGGGTGATGCCCATTGCCGGTCACATTATGTTTCACCAATTTACGAAAGGAGTGTAAGATGCCTGGATTGAATCAAAGAGGTCCACTCGGTGAGGGTCCGATGACCGGACGCCGTATGGGGCGATGCACCGGTTATGGTGCCAAAGAAGTACACAACAGGGAGAATCTGTCAGGCAACACTCTCGAACAGGTTAATGGCCGCGGCCCGGGTCGCGGGCCAAGAGCTGGTAATAGATCCATTTTTTTGTTTATCTTTGAATATTGCATCATCATTTAAAAACCCCTATTGATTGAACTTATGCCCCGTCCCAAACAGAACCGGAAAATGGCTCACCCGCCGCTGATGCAGGGGTTCAAGCCTTTTGGTATCCCGCGGAAAATGCTTCGGTCGGTTTCGTTGTTATTTGAGGAGTATGAAGCAATCCGTCTGCTGGACTATAAGGGAATGACCCAGGACCAGGCTGCCGGGGAGATGAATATCTCCCGGCCTACCCTGACGCGTATCTATGAAAAAGCACGCCGGACAATTGCCATGGCCTTTGTGGAGGGAATGATGATCAATATTGAGGGAGGAAACGTGCAGTTCGACACGGACTGGTATCGCTGCCGGCGATGCTTTAAACTGATTGACGGACTGGGGAATCATCAGCACTGCAGCGACTGTGATTTCCCCGACAACGATGAACTGATCCCCATTCAACCGGATCAGCAATAAAGATTCCCTTGCAGCAACCATGTCGTAAAAGGCAATTGCTGCTCTTTATGTACAATTGGCCACCTTTTTACGCGATGCAGATTACTATGGGGAAAAAACGAATTGTCGTCATCGGAGGTTCTGCTGCCGGTCCCAAAACTGCTGCTACTGCTGCTTATCTTCCCCGACCCGCAGATGGCTCGCCTAGTTGAGAGCTATGTGCAGACCAAGGTGAATGTCATTTTACAAAACGGCACTGAGATACCGTGTGACTTGGCGGTGCTGGCCATCGACCACAGTATTGCTACGGCACACATCATGCAGAACAAGCTGGATGGGGGATTGCTGCCTGGCCGTATGCCCGCGAAAGATAGCTGCCATCCGGCAGGCGGAGGAGGGTTATAGTATAGATATATGCAATATCGAAATATTATATATTGATTGCATCAATAATACGGATCGGTTACCTTTGTAGAAAATCATTTTCATCAAAAAAATTCACTATGGAAACAAATCAAGAAAACACCACACCGTCTATGCCGAGAATCGGCGACAAAGCACCCTCTTTTACCGCCAAAACGACACAGGGTATCATCAATTTCCCCGAGGGGTTTGAGGGCAAATGGAAGATCCTGTTCAGTCACCCGGCCGACTTTACCCCGGTATGTACCTCTGAGTTCATGACTTTTGCCAGCATGCAACATGAGTATGATGCTTTGAACTGCCAGTTGGTGGGACTCTCCGTGGATGGTCTTTACAGTCATATTGCCTGGTTGCGCACCATCAAGGAGAAGATCGAGTACAAAGGAATGAAGGATGTGGAGGTGACTTTCCCGCTGATTGAAGACATCACCATGGAAGTAGCCAAAAAATATGGCATGATCCAACCCAACGAAAATTCCACCCAGGCGGTACGTGCGGTCTTTTTCGTTGACCCGAAGAACATCATCCGTACCATCATCTACTATCCGCTGTCGCTGGGGCGTAACTTTGATGAACTGAAGCGCATCCTGATCGGCCTTCAGACCGTCGATGAGTTTGGGGTAGCGCTGCCGGCCGACTGGCGTCCGGGCGACGAAGTGATTGTCCCCACCGCCGGCTCTTGCGGTGTGGCCAGAGAGCGCATGGAGACCAAGGAGGAGGATATGCACTGCTACGACTGGTTCTTCTGCACGAAAAAGCTTTCGAAGGAAGCCATTGAGAATGCTTTGCTGAAGGGCTGATCAATTGGTGCGAACTGATCACTGGAAACCGCTTCACAGAGAAGCGGTTTTTTGTATGTCGGGCATGGTATTAAGCTGGCAGGATGGAAGTTCCTGCATGTGCCGAGTTGATAGGAAACATTAGCGACTGGCAAGGGTGTTGCAGGCGACTGCAAATCTGAAAGAAGCCATCAGC
>JAQVWR010000075.1 GCA_028709605.1 Proteiniphilum sp. | reverse complement strand
ATCCCTACGCGGTAGATCCTGGCTGCCACGAGTGAGATCAGGATAAAGGAGCCATACAGCAATACGATGGAGAGAAGCTTCTCCCACAGCGGAATGCCAAACGGAATGCGCACCATCATCACGATGGGCGAGCTGAAAGGAATCAGCGAAGCCCAGAAGGCGAGTGGCCCGTCGGGGTTGTTCACGCTGTAGAATCCGGCAAAGAAGGCGAACATGATCAGCAGGGTCACCGGGGTGAGGAATTGACCGGTATCCTCCTCACTGTCGACCGCCGAGGCGAACATCGCAAAGATGGAGGCATAGAGGATATAACCGCCGATAAAGAAGAGCAGGAAGCAGAGTACCACCTCCGGCCAGTTAATGCGCAGGATGGAGCGCAGGATGCCTTCCAATTGAATCCCCCCCACATTCCCCATAGCGCTCATATTCCCCATTCCGCCCATACCGGCCGTCATGGAAGCTGCCTGTTCCGGCGAAGCGACAAGGAAGGAGAGCAGGCTGAAGAGCCCCCCTGTGAGGATGCCCCAGATGGCCAGCTGGGTGATCCCCACCAGGCCGATGCCCACGATCTTACCGATCAGCAGGTTTACCGGCTTCACCGAGGAGACCATCACCTCCACGATGCGGCTTTTCTTCTCTTCCAACACCGCCTGCATCACCATGTTGCCGTACATCAGGATAAACATGTAGATGAGGATGGTGAAGATCATCCCGATGATGGTGGCCACTTCAGTGGATGACTCGGAAACGCTGCCGTCGTCCCCCATCCGCAGGGTTCGGAGGGAGACTGTGGTTTTTTTCTCCAGGATGTTGCGCACCTGAGCGATAGCTGCAGTATCCACCCCGCCTGACCGGGAGAGCTGGTCGAGTCGCTGCTGCTTCACCTTCTCACTCAGCGTCTGCCGGATCAGCGACTGCAGTTCCTGCGGCGACTGCTTCTCGGAAGTAAGCGATACCGCCCCTGCATCCTCGTTCAGGTCGCCCGTAATCTGCAGGATAGCAAACAGGTCACTGCCTATCTTCTTTTCCGCATCGGCCTGTTCTGCTTCACCGATGACCTCGAAATGATAACTGTCGGTCGACTGTAGCAGCGACGCATAGATGCCCGTTTGGTCAATTACGGCGATCCGTTTCACCTCTCCGTCGTTGAGGGTGGAAAGCCAGAGCGGCAGAAAAGTGAGGGCTACCATCAGCAACGGCATCAGCAGGGTGAGAATAATGAACGACTTTTTGCGTACCCGCGTGACATATTCCCGTTGGATGACTAAACTGAGTGTGTTCATATTGTAATGAGATTGATTCAGATGAAGGGTGGATATCTGTAGGTTTCTTTTTAAGGGGTATCTTTGGTGACAGTCTCGATAAAGACATCGTTCATGGTGGGCAGTTCCTCATCGTAGCTCACCACCTCATAGCGGTCAAAGATCAGCCTCGCCAGGTCATTGCTGCTGATATCCTCTTCCTTGCGGATCCGCAGGTCGATAAACTCATGATAGGACTCTTTCGACAGCAGGGTGAAAGAGGGATGCTCCAGGTCGAAACTGTTGCCGTAGAGCCGAAAACGGAAGATGCCGGGACGGTGCTCCTTACGGATATCATACACGCGGCCCTGCAACACCACCTCCGACTTGTGAATCAGGGCAATGTTGTCGCACAGCGCCTCCACCGACTCCATATTGTGGGTAGAGAGAATGATGGTCTTGCCTTCATTCTTCAGACGGAGCATCTCGTTCTTCACAATCTCGGCATTCACCGGGTCAAAACCGCTGAACGGCTCGTCGAAGATCAGCAAATCGGGATTGTGAATCACGGTGGAGATAAACTGCACCTTCTGCTGCATCCCCTTGGAGAGCTCCTCCACCTTGCGGTTGTACCAGCTCATGATGTCGAACCGCCTGAACCAGATCATCAGCTCCCGGTGGGCATCCTGCTTCGACATACCCCTCAGCTGTGCCAGATACATCGCCTGCTCACCCACCTTCATCTTCTTGTAGAGCCCCCGCTCTTCGGGCAGATAACCGATGCGGAGGACATCCTCACTCCGGGAAGGCCTCCCCTCCATCAGCACCTCCCCACTGTCGGGAGCCGTGATGCGGGTGATGATGCGGATCAGGGTGGTCTTGCCGGCACCGTTCGGGCCCAGCAAACCGAAGACCGTTCCCTGCGGAACCTGAATACTTACTTTGTTGAGTGCCAGGTGACAGGCATACTGTTTGACGACATCTTTGGTTTCCAGAAACATATTCGATCGTTATTGGGTTGATATGATTCAGCTCTTTAGTATTTCAGGATGATCCGCTCTCCCAGCTCCTTCGACAGCACCTTCTTGATTTCCTGCAACTGCTGCAGCTGTTCAATCAACCCGGTAAAATCGTTCTGGCCGGCCGTTTTAAGAGCACGCTTGATCTCCTCAATTTTCTGCAGCACATAGGCATTCTTCAGCTCGGTGGTGGCACGCGGCACATAACTGTTGAGCAGGTTCCGCTCCAGCAACCGCGAGCTCTTGTCGCCCGCCTCCTCGCCCAAGATCTTGGCGTGGATCTTACTCAGCTGATAGCGATCGCTCATCAGCTCGGAAGCCAGGCGACTGATCTCGGGGTCAGCATGTGAGATGAAGTGGCGTCCGGCATCAAAGTGAGCATCCTGAAGATGCGCTGTTGCCTCTTCAAAGATCCGGCGATAGAGGTCGTTGGAGAAAGCAATCCGGTCTCGCTCCAGGTCGTACCGCACAAACTCGGTCACGCCGGGTCCCTCTTCCACCAGGACATCCTCTTCCACCACCTTCTTCCCCTCTTTGCGCTTCTGTTTCTCATATTTGCGGTAAATGGGGGTGTTGCCGTAACGGATCACATAACGGATGATCTCCCGCTCAAACCGGTCGAACGGACCGGTGGCCACCCCTTTCCGCGGCTTCTCACCGGTGGCGGCAGTAACAGACGGCAGCGAGGCAGACTGGACTTTTTCTTCCCGCTCTTTCTGTTCCTTCTTCCGGTCATAGTTGCGTCGCCGGATCCGGTTGATCTCGGCGATCAGCACCCGCTCCTGCATCTGCAACATCTGCGCACACTCCTGGATATAGACAGACCGTGTGATGGCATTGGGTATCAGCGCGATGCTCTCCACCACGTTGGAGATGAGCCCCGCCCTTTTGACGGGATCATCACCCGTCTCCTCCAGCAGCAACTGCGTCTTGAAACGGATAAAGTCGACCTCATTCTCCAAGATGAAACGGTTAAACTGCTCAGCATTCTGCTTGCGGGCGAACGAGTCGGGATCCTCTCCCTCGGGCAGCAGCACCACCTTGATGTTCATCCCGTCCTCCAGCAGCAGGTCGATGCCCCGCAGGGCAGCCTTGATGCCGGCCGCATCACCGTCGTAGAGCACTGTGATATTTTCCGAGAAACGGTGGATCATGCGAATCTGGCCATGGGTGAGTGCCGTCCCGGAGGAAGCGACCACATTCTCGATGCCGGCCTGATGCATGGAGATCACATCGGTATATCCTTCCACCAGGAAACATTTGTCCTGTTTCACGATGGCGCTCTTGGCAAAATAGATGCCGTAGAGCTCCCTGCTTTTGGAGTAGATCTCACTTTCGGGGGAGTTGACATATTTCCCCACATTCTCCACCTTCTTCAGGATGCGGCCGCCAAAGGCCACCACCTTCCCTGAGAGGGTCTGTACCGGGAAGAGCACCCTTCCCCGGAAACGGTCCACCAGCGGCTGATTATGCTCTCCTCCAGCTGAGAGGCCAGTCTTCAGCAGATAATCGCGACGATAACCCGCCTTCTGTGCTTCCGTAGAGAAGGCATCGCGCTGCTCGAGGCTATAGCCCAGCTGGAATTTTTTGATCACATCGTCACGGAAACCCCGCTCACGAAAGTAAGTCATCCCCACCGCCTTTCCCTCGGGGTGGGTATGAAGGATCTTCACAAAGTAGTCGCGTGCATACTCGTTCAGGATGAACATGCTCTCGCGGTCGCTCTGCGCCTGCTTCTCCTCATCGGTATACTCTTTCTCCACCACCTCGATGCCGTACTTGCGCGCCAGGTACTTCAGTGCCTCATAATAAGAGAACTGCTCATGCTTCATCACAAAATGGATGGGCGAGCCCCCCTCTCCGCAGGCGAAGCACTTGCAGATGTTCTTAGAGGGGGAGACATAAAAGGAAGGAGTACGGTCGTCATGAAAAGGACACAACCCCACATAGTTCGCCCCTCTGCGGCGTAAGGTCACAAAGTCGGAGACTACATCCACGATCTGCGCGGCATCCTGTATCCGTCCTATGGTAATTTGATCGATCATCGGGGTACGAAATTAATGATTTATACGGGGAAAAACACTATTTTCAAAAATAATCTCTACATTTGTGAGAGATAAACCTGATTCGGACACACTTAAATTTATACAAGATGGATAAGATCGACTGGTCGAACATCTCGTTCGGCTATATGAAGACGGACTATAACGTACGCACTTACTACCGGGACGGGAAATGGAGTACCCCGGAACTGGAGACCTCGGAGCACCTCAGCCTGCATATGGCAGCCACCTGTCTCCACTACGGGCAAGAAGCCTTTGAAGGGCTGAAGGCATTCAGGGGGAAGGACGGGAAGATCCGTATCTTCCGGATGAGGGATAATGCCGAACGACTGCAATCCTCCTGCCGCGGCATCATGATGGCGGAGCTTCCGGTGGAACTCTTCGAAGAGATGGTGCGGATGGCCGTAAAGAAAAACGAACGGTTTGTTCCGCCCTACGAGAGCGGGGCCTCCCTCTATATCCGTCCGCTACTGATCGGCACCAGCGCACAGGTAGGGGTGAAGCCGGCAAGAGAATACACCTTCCTGATCTTTGTCTCCCCGGTAGGGCCCTATTTCAAAGAGGGATTCAAACCGACTCCCATGGTGATCATGCGGGAGTACGACCGGGCAGCACCCCTCGGCACCGGTACTTTTAAGGTGGGCGGGAACTATGCCGCCAGCCTTCGCTCGGGAGAGAAAGCGCACGCGATGGGCTATTCCGCCGTGCTCTACCTCGATGCCCGGGAGAAGAAATTTATCGATGAATGTGGGCCTGCCAACTTTTTCGGAATCAAGGAGAACACCTATATCACCCCCAAATCGACCTCTATCCTACCCTCCATCACCAACAAGAGTCTGATGCAGCTGGCCGAAGAAATTGGTCTGCGCGTGGAACGCCGCCCCATACCGGAAGAGGAGCTCTCCACCTTCGAGGAGGCCGGTGCCTGCGGTACGGCAGCGGTGATCAGCCCCATCCTGCGGATCGACGATATCAGCGCGAACAAGACCTATCAGTTTTCGAAAGATGGAAAAGCGGGACCGATCAGCGAGAAGCTCTATCACAAACTGCGTGCGATCCAGTACGGCGATGAGCCGGATCAATATGGCTGGATAACGATTGTGGAATAATCAGGAAAAGCGGCAATAGCCGCTTTTTTTATGAGAGCTGCTCTCTCCACTCCCTGAAAGGGTGGATGGAGAGATAGGAATTATAATAACGCACGTTGCCGGTCACCTCGGGACCGAGCCAATCCGGTCTTTCAAACGGCTCCTCCTCGCTTTCCAGCTCCACCTCTGCGATCAGCAGTCCTTCGTTTTCTCCCCGGAACTCATCCACCTCGAAGATGTGCTTTCCCGCCCTGATCAGGTAACGGGTTTTCTCAATAAGGGACTCTTCACACAACAACAGCATCTCCTCGGCATCCTGTAACGGGATCTCATACTCCCACTCGCGGCGGGTAATGCTCCCTTCTCCCACGGCACCCTTGACGGTGATATACCCCTTCTCGCCCATGACACGCACCCGTATCACGCTGATGCCCGACAGGGAGAGATAACCCTGCTTCATTTCGTAATGATGAAAAGCATGTGATTGGTACTCACCGCTGACCAGGAATTTTCGTTCAATTTCGTAGCCCATAGTAATCGTTTTATGAATATAACAAGTAAGATCAATAAAGAGTTGGGGGGAGCAAAAAAGAACAAAAAATAACTATGCTTTTAAGTTTGCGTAATCCCTACGAAAAAATAAAAACATAGTTAAGATTTTGGTTGGATTAAATAAAAATCAATGCGCGTAATTCTATTCTTTATTCAATGAATCACTGGCAAAAATAATATCATTATTTGAATGAGTAAATGATTCACCGGATCGTTTCCAGATAGTGTAGAATTATTCCACAATGTGGAAAATTCTTTTTGATAATTATTGTTTATCTTTATGGTTTCAAACCCTAAAATTCTGTTTCCAATGAAAAAAATAGTTCCTGTGACCTTTTCGCTGGCTCTTTGTCTGACGCTGTCCGCCTCTTTGTTTTCGCAGCTGTCGCTCTCATCCCTGTTCACCGACAACATGGTGCTGCAACAGCACGCCCAGGCTCCGATATGGGGCAAGGACTTACCCGGCAGCACCGTTCAGGTGGTCTCCTCCTGGAACGGGAAAGCCTATCGGACACAAACAGACGACGCAGGAAAATGGCAGACAGTGATCGAAACCCCCTCAGCAGGCGGGCCCTATGAAATTGTGATCCGCGGCAGTGAGCAGGTCACCTTGCGCAATGTGCTGATCGGTGAGGTATGGATCTGCTCCGGCCAGTCGAACATGGAGATGCCGCTGGCCGGCTGGGGCAAGATCAATCGATATGAAGAGGAGATCGCCGCCGCCGATTATCCCGATATCCGATTGTTACAGGTCGACAGGACCACCAGCACCCATCCACTGGAAGAGGTGCAGGTATCTGCTGGCGGATGGCAGAAGTGCTCCCCCGGCACCATCCCCTCCTTCTCCGCCACCGCCTATTTCTTCGGGAGGAATCTCCATCAGCAACTGGATGTTCCTGTGGGACTGATTCATACCTCTTGGGGAGGGACTACGGCAGAGGCATGGACCAGCTTAGAGTCACTGCGACAAATGCCTGACTTTCGGGAGCGGGCGGAGGAGTTTGCCCGACTGCCCCGCGACAAAGCACAACAAAAAGCATCGCTCGAAAAGAAATTTACAGAGTGGAGCAACAAGGCAAACGAGTTGGATTTCGGCATGGAAAACGGCGAAGCGGTTGCGGCAGCACCCTCATTTCCGGAAGAAGGATGGATCAGCGTCATCCTGCCGGGTCCCTGGGAGCACAATGGCCTGCCTGAGTTCGACGGCTTCGCTTGGTACCGAAAAAGGATCGTGATCCCTGAGAACTGGAAAGGGAGCGAGCTCCTCCTCTCACTGGGAACAATAGATGACAACGAAGAGACCTGGTTCAACGGTCACCGGATAGGAGCCACCGAAGGGGCCGGTATCGCGAGACACTACCGGATCCCGGACTCACTGGTGAAAGCCGGGGAAGCCATCCTTGCGGTCAGGGTGCTCGATAGCGGCGGCCTGGGCGGATTTACCGGAAAGAAGAGCGAGATGTACATCACTCCGGCTGGCAGGGAGACGTTGCAGGAGAACCTGAGCGGAGAGTGGCTGTTCCGCACCGCAGTAGACCTCAACGAGGTGGGCATGCCGCCACGAAAGGACGTAGAGAGTCCCTACAACCCTGCCACGCTCTACAACGGTATGATCGCCCCGTTGGTCCCTTATGCGATCAAGGGTGCCATCTGGTACCAAGGCGAGAGCAACGCCGGGCGCGCCTATCAGTACCGCACCCTCTTCCCGCTGATGATCCGCGACTGGAGAACAAAATGGGGTTCCGAATTCCCCTTCTATTTCGTGCAGCTGGCCAATTATATGCAGCGCAAGGAAGAACCCGGTGAATCGGGATGGGCAGAGCTGCGTGAAGCGCAGCTGCAGGCCCTCCGTCTGCTCCATACCGGCATGGCGGTTACCATCGACATCGGCGATGCGGCGGATATCCATCCGAAAAACAAACAGGAGGTGGGCAGACGGCTGGCACTGCTGGCACGTCACCACACCTACGGTGAGAAGATTGTGGCGGAGGGGCCGCGCTACGACTCCTACCAAATCGAGAACGGCAGCATCCGGATCCGTTTTCGTTCCTCTGCAAGCAGACTGGCTATACAGGAGGGCCGGAGCCTGAAGGGCTTTGCCATCGCCGGTCCCGATCAACTCTTCCACTGGGCAGAAGCGATCATCGAGGGCGACGAGCTGGTGGTACGTTCACCGGAGGTTCCCTTCCCCATTGCAGTACGCTACGCCTGGGCCGACAACCCGGAATGCAACCTGATCAACGAAGCCGGCCTGCCCGCATCCCCCTTCCGTACCGACGACTGGCCGGGGACAACGATTCACAACCGGTGAGCGACGATCGTTCGACAAAAATCAAAACACTCGCCGGAAATCCCGACAAGTGTTTGGTTTTCAAGTGATCCGGAAGAGATTCGAACTCTTGACCCACAGCTTAGAAGGCT
>JAQVWR010000017.1 GCA_028709605.1 Proteiniphilum sp. | reverse complement strand
CTGGTGATCAACACCCTGCTGGTAGGCTTCTATCTCGTCGTGATGGTAAAGAGAGAGCTGCCGCTGAGACAATGGCCTTTCATCGGGAAATATTTTAAGTAATGAATAATGAGTAATGAATAATTAATAATCAACAAGCATAGCTGAAAGCTGACTGCTGAAAGCTGAAAGCTGACCGCTAATTAGAACAACTTATGAAAAAACTTTTCTTATCGCTTGCAATCCTCGTTGTAGCGTTGACGGCGAGAGCCGATGAAGGTATGTGGCTCCTCAAGGAGCTGAACCGGGAGAATATTGCCCGTATGCAGGAGTTGGGATTTACCTTTCCTGCAGACCGGCTGTACAGTGAAAAGAACCCGTCGCTCAAGGATGCTGTGGTGATCTTTGGCGGAGGGTGTACCGGCGTGGTCGTATCGGAGGAAGGACTGATCTTCACCAATCACCATTGCGGATATGGAGCCATCCAGCAACTGAGTGCCGTGGAGCATGATTACCTGAAAGATGGCTTTGCGGCTTCCAGCAAGTCGGAAGAGCTGTATGCCGACGGGCTGACCGTCTCTTTTCTCCGGTCGATGCAGGATGTGACGGACCGCATCGTTCCCCATGTGCCGCAGGTGTTAAGTGAGACACAGCGCGAGCTGGCTATCGACTCCATTTCCAATGAGCTGATCCGCGAGTATGAGAATGATCCCTTCACCCGCGCGCGGGTGATCCCCTTCTTCTCCCGCAACAAGTATTACATCGTGCTTTATGACCTGTTCCGTGATGTGCGCATGGTGGTAGCCCCTCCCTCCTCGGTGGGTAAGTTCGGCGGTGATACCGACAACTGGATGTGGCCCCGCCATACGGGTGACTTTTCCGTGTTCCGCGTCTATGCCGGAAAGGACAACCGTCCGGCGAACTATAGCACGGAGAACGTACCTTATCAGCCAAAATATGTAGTGCCGGTGTCACTGGCAGGGGTGGTGGAAGGCGATTATGCCATGACCGTGGGATACCCTGGAAGCACACAGCGTTACCTCTCCTCCTGGGGTATCCGCCAGCGCATGGAGTCGGAGAACAAACCGCGCATCGAGGTGCGGGGAGAAAAACAGGCGATCTGGTGGGATGCCATGACGCAAAACGACACCATCCGCATCAAGTACGCCAGCAAGTTTGCCGGCAGCTCCAACTATTGGAAAAACTCCATGGGGATGAATGAGGCGCTGACCAGGCTGGGGGTGCTGCCAGAAAAAGAGGCCCTGGAATCAAGGCTGGCTGCATGGATTGAGAGCGATGCACGGCACAGGGAAAAATATGATAGCACCCTGGTCTCTCTCCGGGAAGCTTATGTCGCTTCCGATGAACTGGCCCGCTATACAACTTACTTCCTGGAGATTTTTAACAACGGAATTGAGCTGATCCGCTTTGCCAACACTATCCTTCGTTTCGATACAGAAGGTACGGAGGAGGACAAACAGGCGTTTATCAACGACCGCCTGATCGAATCGTATAAGAACTATGAACCGAAACTCGACCGGAAGGTACTGCCGGTACTGATGAAACTATATGCCGAGCGGGTACCTGAACAGTATCATCCCGATATCTATCAGCAGATCGATTCCCTCTTCGGGGGGGACTATGAGCAGTATGCCGACTGGCTCTTTGCCCACTCGCGGTTCACCTCTCTGGAAAAACTGCTGGAACTGCTGAAGAGTGCCGATACGCAGGAGCTGACCAAGGATCCGGCGATGAAGCTGGCGTTATCTACTGCCGATATGGGCTATGAGTTGTCGGGACAGATGATGCCTGCCTACGAGAAGATTCTCCGGGGTGAACGGGAGTTTATGGCTGCACTGACGGAGATGGACAGCGATAGGACTTTCTATTCCGATGCCAACTTCACCCAGCGGATGAGCTATGGCACCGTGGAGGGGTATTGGCCTCGTGATGCGGTATGGTACGATTGTTATACCACCTCGCAGGGGATCCTCGACAAACAGAAGCCGGGTGACCCCGAGTTCAACGTGCAGCAGGAGATCCTCGATATCATCCGCTCCGGGGACTTCGGCCCTTATGCCGATAACCACGGCGTGATGCGCATTAACTTTCTCTCCACCAACGATATCACCGGCGGTAACTCCGGCAGCCCCGTGCTGAACGGCAATGCCGAGCTGATCGGGCTCGCCTTCGACGGCAACTGGGAGTCACTGAGCGGAGATATCCTCTTCGAACCGGAGATGCAGCGCACCATCAGTGTGGATATTCGTTACGTGCTCTTTGTCATCGATAAGGTGATGGGTGCACCGCACATTGTAGAGGAGCTGAAGATCGGTCAATAGCCTGCAGGTCGCATAAAGGACAGATCTCTTTTTTTACCGTTGAACCCCTCATTGGCAGCATGCTGCCAATGAGGGGTTCAACGGTTGCAGGAGGAGCGGGGTCAAAAACCCATCTGCTCTCTGTCGAATTTTTCGTACCTGGGAGGGGACGGCACATAGGTCTCGTCATCCCACAGGTTGCTCGTGAGCATCAGGTCGGCACTGTACCGGTTGCAGGCAATCGGCACGTTGTGCACCCGGCACTGGCGGAGCAACATCATGATATCTGCCTCATGCGGCTGCGCATTGAGGTCGTCAATCAGGAATACGGCCAGGTCGATCTCCTGGCGGACCACCATGGCCGCGATCTCCGCATCCCCGCCCATTGGGCCTGAGTGCATAATGGTCAACTCGGGATGTACTCCTTCTTTATGGAGGGCTTCCCGTACCAGGCTGCCGGTAGTACCGGTGCATACCAGGTGATGCTCCGACAGAAAGTCGGAGTTGAAGATCACCCATTCTACCATATCGGCTTTTCGGTGATCGTGCGCTACAAGCGCAATGGTCAGTTTTCTTCTCATTGTTTTGTTGTTTTCAGCGATCAGCAGTCAGTTCTCTGCGGTCAGTTCTCAGTGGTCAGCTTTTTCGGAATCATGAATAATGAAACTATATGCCAAATTCCTGCCGGATGGCACTGATCTTTGCATTGGCTGTTGTTTCGGCCTGTGCCAGCTCTTCGCGTGTCCTGGCCGATCCGCGTACTTCGATATAGAACTTGATCTTGGGTTCGGTACCGGAAGGACGGATCGACACCTTGGTCCCCTCCTCGGTGAAGTACTGTAGCACATTGGAGGTGGTGGGCATCTCCAAGGCCACCTGCTCATTGCGCACAAAATCGAACGCTTCGAGTCGGGCGAAGTCCTTGATCAGCGTGACTGGTGAACCGCCCAGCGTCTCCATCGGGTTGTTGCGGAACTTCTTCATCATTGCCTCGATCTCGTCGGCACCCTCTTTGCCTTTGCGTACCAGGGAGATCCCCACTTCCTTCGAATAACCGTATTCTAAGTAGATATCCTCTAACAGCTGATACAGGCTCTTACCCTTGTCTTTGGCCCATGCGGCGATCTCGGCAAAGAGCGTGCATGCCGACACGGAGTCTTTATCGCGGACAAAGTCCCCCGCCAGAAAGCCGTAGCTCTCCTCTCCACCGCCAATATATTTCTTCACACCTTCATTTTTGCGGATGATGTCGGCGATCCATTTGAAACCGGTATAGCAGTCGAAGATCTCGATTCCTTTCTTCCCGGCAATCTCTTTCACCAGCTCTGTGGTGACGATGGTTTTTACCACAAACTCTTTCCCGGTAAGGAGCCCCAGCTCTTCCCGGCGGGTCATGATGTAATAGAGGCAAATCAGCATGGTCTGATTGCCGTTCACCAGGATGAAGTTGCCGTCGTTGTCGCGGATGGCAGTCCCGATGCGGTCACCGTCGGGGTCGGTACCCATTACCAGATCGGCACCCGTTTCCCTGGCCTTGCGAATGGCCAGGTCGAGGGCGGCCGGCTCCTCCGGATTGGGGGAGACCACCGTGGGAAAGTCGCCGCTGATCACATCCTGTTCCGGTACCCGGATAATGTTGGTGAAGCCCACAGCCTTCAGCGCGTCGGGTACCAAGGTGCTGCTGGTCCCATGGATGGGGGTGTAGACCATCTTGATGTCGTGGTGACGGGCGATGGCCTCGGAAGAGAGCACCAGCTTCTTCACCTCTTCGATGAATGCCTTGTCCATATCCTTGCCGATGATCTCGATCAGATCGCTGTTCCCTTCAAAGAGGATGTCATCGACGGATGAGATGCGGTTCACTTCGGCAATGATGTTCTTGTCGTGCGGGCCCAGCACCTGGGCACCATCGTTCCAGTAGGCCTTGTAGCCGTTGTATTCCTTCGGGTTGTGCGATGCGGTGATCATGATCCCGCTCTGGCATCCCAGCTTGCGGATGGCGTAGGAGACTTCCGGCGTAGGACGCAGATCCTCAAAGAGGTATACCCTGATGCCGTTGGCACTGAAGATGCCGGCTGTGATCTCGGCAAACCGTCGGCTGTTGTTGCGGCAGTCATGACCGATCACCACCCTGATCTCCTTCAGTTCGGAAAACTCTTTCTTCAGATAGTTTGAAAGCCCCTGGGTGGCCGCCCCCACTGTATATTTGTTCATCCGATTGCTTCCTGCTCCCATGATGCCGCGTAATCCTCCCGTTCCAAATTCCAGATCCTTATAAAAAGCGTCTATCAACGCCCTTTTGTCTTCATTGCCGAGCAGACTTGTTATCTCTGCCTTCGTTTCTGCATCATAGTTTCCGTTCAGCCATGACATTGCTTTGTCAGTGACTTGTGCCAGTAATGTTGCTTCTTCCATATTCATATAGTTTTTTATGTGTCAGTGTTTAGCTATCAGCTATCAGCTATCAGCTTTTAGCTTTATTCTTAATTACCAAGTGGTTGCACGATATATTTGTCCCCGGTCTGGTCGACAATTTTCCTGTAATATTCCTTCGGGTAGCCCGGGCGGGAAGGAAAGGCAGGGAGCCCGTACGGGTTACGCTTAAATTGCCCGTTTTCCTCTTTTTTGATCGCTCCATCGAGATATTTCACCATCAGGTACTCACCCAGCTTCTTCCATTCAGTCACTCCCTCTTTAACCAGGTTATTGGTATATTGTGTAAGGTAATGAACCGCTTCGGGTTGTGATTGCTTGTAGAGCTCCAGGGCTTTCTGTTCCACCCTCGGTTGTGCTGTTCTGAATTGCTCCTCCAGACGGGACTGCACCTTTTTCACGTCGACGCTCATGTCGCTGTATCGGGTATAGACCATGTTCGCGACCCAGTTGTGGATCCAGAAAGCGGAAGTCCAGGAGAAATGGAGCAGGTCGCCATTGCCTGCTGCCATCTCGTGTGGTACTTCAGTATGACCACAATAGATCGGATAGTAAACCGTCTGTGCGGCATCGTCGACACCGAACCAGAAGATGCCGCCAATGGGTGCCGGGAGCCAGGAGCGCATCTGCGCTACAAACGAGAATCCTGTCTGCTGGGTGGCAATGGGCCGTTCGTTGCAATATTTCACGGAATCGACCTCAAAGGTGAGAGGCGACCAGCGATAAGGTGAGTGGAAGGGACCGGCACCCGCATCGTAACGCCAGTCAAGCTCGGTGCCTTCATAATGGTCGCGCATCATCTCCTGGATATCCTGTGCACTGAGTTTCTTGTCGGGTTTGATGTAAAGTGGCATGGGATCGGTGCTTTTGCCTTGTGCGTAGGTGATATATTGTCCCATCCCGCTGTTGACTTTGTTGAAGAACGACCATACACGGGCTTCACAGAAGCGCAGTGCGCCAAAGTCGATCGGAGCATAGGCCTTTGCAAAGCTGAAGTCAGCATCGCTCCCCGAGAAATAGCCCCTCTCGCGCGCGAAAGAGATCACATCGGGAGAGTAGAGACAATTCTTCGGATCGTTGAGCGGAAACTGTTGTATGCGTGCCTGATTGGCATGCGCTGATACGTAATCGTCCGGAATGCGGACAGCTACCCATACGGCTCCCTTTCTGCCGGCGCCTTTTCCGATCATCTCCATGATCCAGACCTCTTCCGGATCGGCAATGGAGAAAGATTCGCCGGAACTGTAATATCCATGCTCCCGAACCAGACCGGTCATCACGGTGATCGCTTCACGTGCATTCCTGGCTCGTTGAAGGGTTGTATAGATGAGACTTCCATAATCCATGATCCCGGTGGAGTCGGCCAGCTCGCTGCGACCGCCGAAGGTGGTTTCGCCGATGGCCACCTGGTGTTCATTCATATTGCCCACGACATGGTATGTCTGCAGAGCCTGCGGTATCGTACCCAGATATTTTCCGGTATCCCATTCATAAATCTTTAACATCTCTCCGGGCCGGTATTGTCTGGCAGGCCACTGGTATAGTTCGCCGTAAAGGCCATAGGAGTCGGCAGCATAGGAGATAAGGGTTGAACCGTCGACGGATGCATTTTTGCCGACCAACAGATTGGTACAGGAAAATGCGGCAAATACACAACATTTCACCAGTATCGTGGTTAAAAACAATTTCCTCATTTCTATAAATGTGAATAATTATTAAAATTAAACTATACAGCGTAAAGGTACTTTTTTTTGTTTAATCTGTACGCAGGAGGATCCATATATTTTCATTTATTTCCGTGAGATGGTTCGAATAAATGGAAAATATGTACTAAATTTGTGTTGTATAAGAAACTCTTCTGTGCAACGGTTCAAATGAAACAAATCGCAAATATATTCGGCATGAGACGAATTCTGGGGCTGACGGCTTATCAGATCGTGTTCCTTATTGTGCTGGTAGTGATGTTGTTTTTCCTGAGTGACACCAGTGTGGCGAAAAGGATCCGTTATGAGTCACAGATCAAAGAGCTAAAAGCACAGATAGAATATTATCATCAGCAAACAGATTCAGATAAGGAGAAGTTACATGAACTCCAATCCAATCATGAAGATCTTGAAAAATTTGCGCGTGAGAATTATCTCATGAAAAAAGAGAATGAAGATATTTTTATCATGGAATGAAAGGAACCATCAGCCCGTTAGAGAGGGCAAAGCGTTTTTTATTTTGGAAAATCAGATTTTTTTGAACATTTGTGGCTTTTTCATCAAACAGGTTGAACCATCTGTGAATCTGTATAAAGGATGCCTGTCATTGTGGAGCATATGATGCATAGCTCTAAAGATATATTCCTTCGTATATCGGGGGTGCTTATTTTGTTGTCTGCTATGCTTTATATAGTGGAGCCTTTTGTTGCGCCCTGGATCATGACGCTGTCGGTAGCCCTCTTCTCGGTGCTTACCGTCACCACTCCTTATCCGGGAAAGAGCATCCGGGGAAAAAGATTGTTCCATTTCCAGCTTTTTTCCTGTATCCTAATGATCGTGGCCACTTATCTGATGTTCAGACAGCGAAACGAATGGGCGTTGGCAATGATTTGCGGAGCCGTTTTTATGCTGTATGCAGCCGTTATGATACCCAGGGAACTGGAAAGAGAAAAAGAGAAAGAGAAAGAGACCAATGAATGATCTGAAACGAATCTCCGGATCTGTTTAGTTTTTTATGGGAACGATGAATAGAAATTTTCTTGTTGTTGACGACAATTTAACCGTCTGTTTGATGTTGAAGTCCTGGTTGATCAAAAGAGGATTCAACGCAGAAACAGCCACAGATGTGAATGTAGCCAAGCAGATGGTAAGGGAACAACCGTTTGATCTGATCCTGGCAGATATCAAAATGCCGGATATTGACGGTTTCACTTTTTTATCATGGGTGAAAAAATATGATTCCGATATCCTGGTGATCATCATGACCGGTTACGCCGATATTGAATCGGCTGTAGCTGCCATGAAATCGGGCGCATCGGATTATATCGCAAAACCGATTGACCCCGAATATTTCTTTCGCAAAATTGATGAGGCGTTCAAAATACAACAGCATAAACAGCTCAATGACCGCTCTTGCAATGAGTTGATCAAACCGCCCGGTAAGGAGTATGACGAGCTGTTGAAATATCTGGACAGCACGGTGGAGCATAAAACACATCTGCTGATCACCGGAAACAGGGGCACGGGTAAATCGTCCGCTGTGAAATATCTGCATGATAAGGGATTTCATCTGGGCAAACCGCTGGTGATCATGGATATGGATCACTCCACTGGTGACAGGGAGGAGAGCCGAAGGCAAACAGGTTCTGCAGGGGATGAATCGCTGTTGATTGAAAAGCTCAGGGAGGCCCGGGGCGGGATTCTGCATATCCGTAACGCCGAGCAGCTGGATCTGAATCTGCAGGATGAACTGCTGGGTATCCTTACTCGTCAGAAAAGAGATGATGATTTCACGCAGGTGGTCGTCAGCTCCTTAAAGAAAAAAGAGGAGTTGCAGAAACTGATGATCCCCAAGCTCTATTCCCTCCTGGAGAAAAACAGCATGGAGCTTCCAACGCTTAAAGGAAAGAAGGAGGTGATCGCTGCATTAACTGCCCACTTCCTTGCTTTCTCCAATTACATCCTTAACAAAGAGATACAGGGAATTGATCCGGAACTGATGGATCAGTTCTATCATTATGCCTGGCCGGGAAATATGCAGGAACTGAAGAACATGATCATTAAGGCTGTCCTGCTGACCGAAACTCCCTGTATATCGGTTGGGATCGCGACGGAGCTGTTTGGAAAAGGAGAGGTCAAAAAAGAACAGAAGCCGCTGCTCATCCATTCGCTGTATAAGTTGCGAAAAGAAAACTATGAAAAGGAAAAAATATTGGAAGCGCTTCAGCTTGCCAAGGGGAACAAGACCATGGCTGCCTCCATTCTTAATATTGACAGGAAAACGCTCTACAATAAGATAAAGCTTTATAACGTTTCAACATAAACCGTGCAATGATGCACATTGGCACCATGGAAAATAAGGGAGCATCGAAGATACGGATGAAAGTGATCGTCGGCTATATCCTGATTGTGGGGATCATGGCCGCCGGTCTTTTGGCCATTTACCGCAATCTGGTGGTGTTCTCCGACAACAGGCTGAGAAACGAGGAGCATCGTGAGCTGTTGCTTGTGGGGAACACACTTTCAAAATTATATGAGATTGAGAGTGAACAGAACCTGTTTACTGCAAAGAATGCCGGTCAGTATTTCTTGAAATATGATTCCATTATTCCTGAGATCAGTCTCTATCTCGATTCTTTGAAGCGGATGACGGATGATCCGTCGCGTACGGTTAAGCTGGATAGCATCCGCCTGCTGATCGGACAGAAACGGGATAACCTGCAGCAGGCCGCCTACCTGCTCGATTCGATGCGTACTGCTCCGGAGGTCACAAGGCGGATAGAGAGCACCTATGTCCCCCGCGCCTTGAACAGGGAGATCACTGATTTTCTGACCCGCAGAAACCTGAATTCTTCCGTGACCCAGGAAAGCGATACCAGTGTGGTACTGGGCCGACGCAAAGGCTTCCTGGACAGGGTGCGAAACGTGTTTGTTGCGTCGCAGGACTCCACCCTGGTGATTGAAAACCGATCGCAGGTCACCGCTAACCAGTTCAAGGTGATGGTAGACACACTGATCAATAAGGTCCGTTACTCCGAGAGGTTAGACCTGCAGCGTCAGAAAAAGTTCGAACTGGCTTTCCTCCGGCAGCTGGAGGTGATGAGCCAAACCAACCGTATGTTAACCGCTCGTATTGATGAGTTGCTGAAAGGTGTTGAACAGGAGGAGATGACAAAAACACTTCAGCTGGTGATGGCCCGCGAGAGGGCTCTCAGCGGTTCACAGCAAACTCTCTTTCTGGTTTCCACACTGGCCGTGGTGGTTGCCCTGATTTTCGGGTTCCTCTTTATGGTTGATCTCAACAAAAGCCAGCGTTACCGCAAGGAACTTGAACGATCGCACCAGCGGATTTCCAACCTGCTCTCTTCACGCGAAAAGCTGATGCTCACCATCTCACACGACATAAAAGCCCCAATGAGCTCCATTCTGGGCTACATCGAGCTGATGGAACAGGAGGATGATCCCGATAAACGAGAGCGTTTTCTGCATAACATGAAAAACTCGGGTGACAATGTGCTGCGTCTGGTTTCCACCCTGCTCGATTATCATCGGATAGAGTCGGGTACCTGGCAGCTGAAAGAGACCCGGTTCGATCTGCATACCCTTACCGAAGAGACGGTGCAGAGTTTTCGGCCTCTGGCTATGCATAAAGAGCTGGATTATGCTGTGGAGAACAGGATCCCGGAAAAGAGCATCCGCTATGGCGACCCTTATGTGATCAGACAGATCATGAGCAATATTCTCTCCAATGCCGTAAAATATACCTCGCGCGGGAAAATTTCGATTTCCATGCAGGAGGAGATCAGGGATCGTTCCGACTGGTTCATCTTTACCGTGACCGATACCGGGGAGGGGATCGATGAAGCAGAACAGCAGCTGATATTCAGTGAGTTCTATCGTCTCGACAACCGTGGCGATCATCCCGTACCCATTGAGGGCAGCGGTTTGGGGCTCGCCATCATCAAAGGCCTTGTGGAGGTGTTGCAAGGGGAGATACACCTTATTTCTGAAAAGGAGAAGAGTTCATCGTTCATCGTTGAAATGCCCCTGAAGACTGAGGCGGAGCAAGCGGACAATCCCGTTGAGAACCGTTCTGCTGCCCACACGAAGGGGGTTTCTGTGCTGGTCGTTGATGACGATATCACTCAGCTGATGATGATCTCCGAGATGCTGCAAAAGATCAAGATGGATTGTGTCACGGAGAGAGATCCTGAAAAGGTGATTACCTTGCTGAATCATCAGAAATTTGACATCATCTTCATTGACATACAGATGCCCCACACCAACGGGTTTACTCTGGTGGAGAAGGTGCGGGCTGCCCTGCGGGACAGCACCATCCCTCTGATCGCCCTCACCGCACGGTCGGATATTTCTGCTGATGATATCCGGGATGCCGGCTTTTCCGCTTACCTGGCCAAACCGTTCTCCTCTCACGATCTGGCTGAAACCGTGCGCCTTCATCTGCAGATTGTCCCGGATGAACAAAGTCTTGCGGTGGTCTCACCTGAAAACACCACGAAGGGTGCTGTTGCACTGATCGAGTTTGTAAAGGAGGATCCGATTGTGTCAAAGGCTATCTTGCAATCATTTATCGATGAAACGACCGACAATATCCCTCTGTTGAGAGCCTGTTTTCAAAACAACGATGATCACGCGGCATCGAATCTGTCGCACAAAATGCTCCCTCTCTTCCGCATGATGGACAATAGAAGGCTTGCTTTCCTGTTGAGCCGTCTCGAAAAAGAGAAGTATTTGACTGACCAGGAGAAGGACGAAATATTGGACCTGTTGAAAGAAAGTGTGAGGGATGCCACGGGATGGGTGGAAAAGTTTTCTCAAGGCTGAAATGACACAAAAATCGCTCATAGAATCTTACAGACGTTACCTGTTGCTGGAAAAGGGGTTGTCGCCCCATACCATTGATGCCTATATGGGCGATCTGCAGAAACTGATCGCCTTTCTTGAGGCAAGTCAACTCACCTTTGTCACCGTGGAGCAGAACCACCTGGAGTCGTTCCTGGCAGAACTGCACGACAGCGGCATTTCTCCCCGTTCCGTTGCACGTTGTATTTCGGGAATGAAGTCCTTCTTTCGCTTTCTTCAGATGGATCACTATCGTGATGAAAACCCCGCGGAACTGATGGAGACACCGAAGACAGGCTTGAAACTGCCCGTTGTGCTTTCCCTCGAAGAGATCGATGCGCTCTTGGGGGTCATCGATCTCTCCACTCCGGAAGGCACCCGTAATTATGCCATCATCGAAACGCTGTATAGCTGTGGTTTGCGTATCTCTGAGCTCACCCACCTTCGCTTTTCGGATCTTTATCCCGAAGAAGGATTTATCCGGGTGGAGGGGAAAGGAAGCAAGCAGCGATTGGTACCCATATCTGAGACGGCTGTTGAGAAGATCCACAACTGGCTTCCATACCGCAGTCAGATCAATATACAAAAAGGACACGAGGATATCGTCTTTGTCAGTTCGCGCGGAAAGGCCATATCACGTGTCACCGTGTTTCATTACATCAAACAATATGCTGAGATGGCTGGTTTACAGAAGACGATCAGTCCTCATGTCTTTCGTCATTCTTTTGCCACCCATCTGCTCGAAAGAGGGGCCAACATCCGCGTGATCCAGGAGATGCTGGGGCACGAAAAGATCACGACCACCGAGATCTATACCCACATGGACCGGAATTTCCTGCGGCAGGAGATTATTGAACATCATCCGCGAAACAGAAAATAATGTTTTCAGGTTCGTCGGTTTATTCAAGGTTCGCATGTAGTCTGATTGCAACGAAACCGTTCATAAGCTGACCGCTGAAAGCTGACCGCTGTCGATAAAATTATGCGAAAAAACAGCTTCGCTCCAAGATAATTTCCTATATTTGTTCAAAAAAAGATAGCATCATGAAATTTGTAGTATCCAGTACCACGCTGTTGAGCCATTTGCAAGCCATTAGCAGGGTGATCAACTCCAAGAATACTTTACCCATCCTGGATTGTTTCCTGTTGAACCTGAAAGGAAACATCCTCTCGCTCACGGCCGCCGATAACGAGACACGCCTGGAGACGACGGTGGAGGTCAACAGCGCCGAGGGGGAGGGAAGCCTGGCCATCAACGCCCGTAACCTGCTCGACCCGCTGCGCGAACTGCCCGATCAGCCACTAACTTTAGACATCAACGACGAGACACTTGAGGTGTTCATCTATTATCACAACGGGAAGTACAATTTTGTAGGATTGAAAGGCGATGAGTATCCGGAACCGAAGCCGCTGAAGGATGACTTCATGTCAATCACCCTTGAAGCGGATACCCTTTTCTCGGGAATCAACCGCACCGTCTTCGCCACCGCCGATGATGAGTTGCGTCCGGTGATGAACGGTATCTACTTCGATATTACTACCGATGATGTGACTTTCGTGGCATCCGACGGCCACAAGCTGGTGCGGGTGACCACTACCGAGGCAAAGGGTGAAGGCCGCTCGTCGTTTATCCTGCCCAAGAAGCCGGCTAACCTGCTGAAGGCCCTTCTTCCCAGGGAGAGCGGCACGGTGGAGATCCGCTTCGACGAAAACAACGCCTATATCACCATGTGTGACTATCAGATGGTGTGTCGCTTTGTGGAGGGTCGCTATCCCAACTACAACTCGGTGATTCCGCAGAACAACCCGAACAATTTCACCATCGACCGTCTGGCGCTGCTCAACGCACTCAAGCGCGTGGCGGTTTTCTCCAACCCGGCCATCAGCCTGGTAAAACTCCAGCTGTCGGAAGACAGGATCATGGTATCAGCGCAGGATATCGACTTTCTCACGGCCGCGGAGGAGATGATCCCCTGCACCTATGAGGGGAATGTGATGAACATTGGCTTCAAGGCTGCCTTCCTGATCGACATCCTCAACAACATCCCTTCTGCCGATGTGCGGATTGAACTCTCTGACCCTTCGAGGGCCGGTCTGATCCTTCCCGTGGAGAAAGAGGAGAATGAGGAGATGCTGACATTGCTGATGCCGATGATGTTGAATGACTAATCCCAACCGAATGCAATTAAATCTTAAAAATCCGCTGGTCTTCTTTGATCTGGAGACAACCGGAATCAATATCACGCACGACCGTATCGTGGAGATCTCCTTCCTGAAGGTTCATCCCAACGGGAAAGAGGAGATGAAGTCCCGCCGCATCAACCCCGAAATGCCCATCCCGCCGCAGGCAACCGCCATCCACGGGATCACCGATGAGGATGTGAAAGATTGTCCCATCTTCAAACAGGTGGCACGCTCACTGGCCGAGCAGCTGGAGGGATGCGACCTGGCGGGATTCAACTCGAGCCGTTTCGACGTGCCGATGCTGGCGGAAGAGTTCCTGAGGGCAGGGGTCGATTTTGATATGAGCAAGCGCAAGTTCGTGGATGTGCAGATCATCTTCCACAAGAAGGAGCAGCGCACCCTGGAGGCTGCCTACGCCTTCTACTGCAACAAAAAACTGGAGGATGCCCATTCTGCCGAAGCAGACACCCGGGCCACCTACGAGGTGCTCAAGTCGCAGCTGGACCGCTATCCCGATCTGATCAACGATGTGGAGGCGCTCTCGAAGGATTACTCCAGTTTCAACGACAACGTCGACTTCGCCGGCCGCATCATCTACAACGACAAGGGCGTTGAGGTGTTCAACTTCGGCAAACACAGGGGGAAGCCGGTGACGGAGGTGCTCGCCAGAGAACCGAGTTACTACTCCTGGATGATGGACGGCGATTTCCCGCTCAACACCAAACAGGTGCTTACGCAGATACGGTTAAGAGAATTAAAAGGATAACCCTTCCATGCCGCGGTTCTTCATGACCCTTTCCTATAATGGCAGGAACTATGTGGGATGGCAGGCACAGCCCAATGGTACCGGCGTACAGCAGGTGTTAGAGGTATCGCTGTCGACCATCCTGCGCAGGGAGGTGAAGATCACGGGAGCCGGAAGGACCGATGCCGGCGTCCATGCCCGCAGGATGATCGCTCATTTCGACTGGGATGGCGATCCCTTCGAAAAGACAGAGCTGGTACACAAGCTCAACAACTTCCTGCCGAAAGATATTGCCGTACAGGAGATCCGTCCGGTACGCCCCGACGCACATGCACGGTTCAGCGCCGTCTCGCGCACCTACAGCTACCACCTCACCACCCACAAGGATCCGTTTCAGCATGAACAGACCTTCAGGATCCATTTCAACCCCGATATGGAGCAGATGAATGGGCTGTGCGATGTGCTGAAGGAGTATGCTGATTTTACCAGCTTCAGCAAGTTGCACACCGACGTGAAGACCAATATCTGTCGGATCGATCAGGCACACTGGGAGAGGAGGGGGGATCACTATATCTTTACCATCACTGCCGACCGTTTTCTGCGCAACATGGTGCGCGCCATCACCGGCACCCTGCTCGAAGCGGGCAGGGGACGGCTCGATGAACAGGGTTTCCGACGTATCATTGAGGCCGGGGATCGAAAAATGGCAGGCGACTCGGTTCCGGGTCATGCCCTCTTTCTGGAGGATGTGGCCTATCCCGGTGATATTTGGCTATAACGACATCAGGTAATTGATGAGATAAATTTTTTGACAGGTATTTGGGTGAAAAAACGCAGCGGGACTCTTCAGTGCCGCTGCGTTCGATTTTTGTAGGTGGGTAGCTCTGTGTGCAGAGCATCTGATCCTCCGGATCAGTCGTTCATCGAGATCAGAAATTCCTCGTTGCTGGAAGTGCGTCTCATGCGGTTCAACAGGAACTCCATCGCCTCTACCGAATTCATGTCGGAGAGGAAGTTGCGGAGCACCCACATGCGGTTGAGCGTCTCCTCCGAGAGGAGTAGGTCGTCACGCCGTGTGCTGGAGGCGATGATATCTATCGAAGGGAAGATCCGTTTGTTGGAGAGCTTTCGGTCGAGCTGCAGCTCCATGTTGCCGGTGCCCTTGAACTCCTCGAAGATCACATCATCCATCTTGGAACCGGTGTCGGTAAGCGCTGTGGCAATGATGGTAAGCGATCCGCCATGCTCGATGTTGCGGGCAGCACCGAAGAAGCGTTTGGGCTTGTGCAGTGCGTTGGCGTCGACTCCTCCCGAGAGCACCTTGCCCGAGGCAGGCTGAACCGTGTTGTAGGCCCTTGCCAGACGGGTGATGGAATCGAGCAGGATCACCACATCGTGACCGCATTCCACCAGACGACGTGCTTTGTTGAGCACGATCTCGGCGATCTTCACGTGACGGTCGGCCGGCTCATCGAAGGTGGAGGCGATCACCTCGGCTTTCACGCTGCGTTCCATGTCGGTCACCTCCTCGGGACGTTCATCGATCAGCAGGATGATCATATACACTTCCGGGTGGTTGTCGGCAATAGCGTTGGCGATATCCTTGAGGAGCATGGTCTTCCCGGTCTTGGGCTGTGCCACAATCAGTCCGCGCTGTCCCTTGCCGATGGGAGAGAACATATCCACCACGCGGCAGGAGAGGTTGTCGTTGTGTCCCTTGGTGAGGTTGAACTTCTCATTGGGAAACAGTGGTTTCAGATGGTCGAACGGTACACGATCACGCACATCATCCGGCTTGCGGCCATTGATGTTGTCCACCTTCACCAGAGGGAAAAACTTCTCACCCTCCTTGGGCGGCCGGATGGGGCCTTCTACGACGTCTCCGGTTTTCAGACCGAAGAGGCGGATCTGCGACTGGGATACATAGATATCATCGGGTGAAGACATGTAGTTATAGTCGGAAGAGCGGAGGAAACCGTATCCGTCGGGCATGATCTCCAGCACACCGATGGCTGTGAGAATGCCGTCAAAATCATAGCCGGGATCTTTCTCTTTCGGCTGTTCTTTTTGTGGCTGGGACTGTCCCTGTAGCTGTCCGTAACCTTTGCCTTGCGGACCCTGTTGCTTTGGTTGCAGCGGCGAAGGAGCGATCAGGTCCTGCAGGGAGACCTTTCCTCCTGTTGCGGGGGCTTCTTTTTCTGACAGTGTGCTCACTTCTGCCGTAGGGTCTTCGGCCACCACCGGTGGAAGCGTCACCGGGGCGGGGGTATTCTTCTTTTCTTCGTTGCGGTGCTTTGAGGAACGGAACACCAGTTGGATGGGTTTTCCCGTAGCTTTAGCCTGGTTGGTGGGTACCGTTGTCTCTTCTTTCTTATCAACGGTCTCTTTTTTGGGTTCCGCCTTTACCGGATTTTTGGTGTCGGCTTCAGGGGATAGCTTGTTTTGGGAGGTTGCCGTATGCAGACCCTCTTTTGCGGGCAATTCACTTTTTTTAACAATAACATCCTCTTTTTTTACCAGCCTGGGCTTTTCTGCGGGCTTTGGTTTTTCAGCCTGTTTGGACGGAACAGTTTGCGGTGCCGGCGTGGACTGTGTTGCCGGCGTGGACTGTGTTGTCGGTGCAGACTGTGTTGCCGGTGTGGCTGTGGCGGGTTGAGACTTTTGATCTTTTTTGATTGCTTCATTTCCACCTGCACCGGTTTTCCTATTCGAGGACCTGCTCTTCTGATTTCTTGTGTTGTCGGAATGTTTCCTTCCGCTGTTGGTTTGTTTGGGTCCCGGATCGGGGCCCAGTTTCTTTGTTTCGGCAATAGCCTGCTCATCAAGGATCTTGTAGATCAGTTCCTCTTTTTTGTAAGCGTCAGGGCGTCTGATGCCCATTTCTTTGGCAAGAACACGCAATTCGGTGGTAAGCTTTTCGTTAAGCTCAATAATATTGTATGCCATGTAGATTTGAAAAAATTCGTTATGGTTTTTGAATGAAATGTTGTTAAGAATCGTGCACGATTTGCCGAAGGGATTCAGAAAATCCATACTTACTTCAGCAAAACGACCGGATATATATTATTTGAAATAAAAGCAAATGAGTAACAGTAGTGAGTCAATGTACTGTTGAAGAATCTGCTGCAAAGGTAATCTTTTTTTTGAAAAGAAACACAACTTATCCCCTTTTTTTTGTAAGGGGGTGTAAATAAATAGGCCAAGAGAGGAATGTATCTCTCTGAATCCGTTATTTTACTTTTGACGGGTCACAAATCGTTCATGTTGATTTGATTGAGGGTGCTCATGCGCCTTGCTATCTCATTCTGATACAATAAAGACCTTCTTCTCTCCAGTGAATTGGGTGAGGTTGAGTCCATAAAGAGTTGATGGGCCAGGGTAGCCCATTCATATGACTTTTGCATCTCATCCAGCATTTCATAGGCCAGTGCGATGTTACTGGCCGCTTTTGCTTTGTCTCTTTTTGGCGTGCTTCTGTTATAAAAGGTTTCCCATTTTTCAATCGCAAGCAGCCATTCCGCCGCTTTGGCATGCATCTCTCCTTCTCTCATCAGTGAACCGGGTAGCGTATAGTACCATCTGTCCTGCATTTCCCAGTGCGGGGCAAACACATCGCTTATCTTCTCTGCCGCACGTGTGGCCAGCAATTTCATTGCTTCCTCCCGTGAGGGAAGCATCTGTTCGGCATATGCCCTGTCGTCCTGTATATCGAACCCTTCCCATTGGAGACTGTCGGTATAGTGTACCGCCGGGATTTTTCCTTCCATTGTGGGGAGATACACCCGCATCACGGATTGTATCTTGCCCGTCAGATCTGCATAGTTGTATCCCTGTTGATGAAATAGTTCCCTTTTGTGGGTTTCGATGATCAATCTGTCGAGTGAAATAATCGCATCTGTGCCCGTTTTTTTTCTGATTTCCTGCATCGTTTCCGGGGTGACCGGTTCTTCGCGGAAAAAGTCGGTGTCTTTTCTGAGCGGATCAGGTAAGTAGTGTACCCGCTGGAAATAATCTTCTTCCTCCAGAAACTGAGCCAGTGCTTCCGTATAAAACAGGGCAACACTGTCGGATGAAGCCTTAGCCCTGTCTGTATCCGAATGTCCGAGGCGCTGTGTGAAATGACCGGTGTCATCGGGTTGCTGTACGACATTGTTTACTACGGCTACCGAGAGCACGTTCGACGGAAGCGTAACCTGTGCCGGCTCCCTGGTCTCTACGGTCAGGTACTTGATCCCCGAGCAGCTGACAAGCAGCATGGTCGAAAGGATGATCTGAAAAAGAGTGAGATGTCTCATATGATGCTTTTGTTTCGTTACCTCGGCTATTGAGTTCCGAAATCCTCTTGCCTTGCTTCCGCCGGCCGGAGCTGAACGCAAAGCAGTGATTCCTGTAATGTGTCGTTGCATAATGATCATTTACCGGCCCCGTTCTGTTGATGGAATAGGATCTTTAGCGACAATTCTGACTGTTTAGACGACCATTGGTTTAATGATCGGTTCCACCTTTTATTTTCTGAAAAAGTACCCAGCAAAAGAGGAGCTCACCGTTTTTTTATGTATATTTGCTCCTTTCTTTCGAAACAAACACATTTGTAATAATTGAAGAACATGTCATTTAACATTATTGTGTTGGCGAAGCAGGTTCCCGATACGCGCAACGTGGGAAAGGATGCAATGAAAGCCGACGGAACAGTGAACAGGGCGGCGTTACCCGCCATCTTTAACCCCGAAGACCTGAACGCGTTGGAGCAGGCGTTACTCATCAAAGACCAGCATCCCGGTAGCCGGATCACCTTGCTGACCATGGGACCTGGCAGAGCCGCTGAGATCCTGCGCGAAGGACTCTTCCGCGGTGCCGACGACGGGGTGCTGCTGACCGATAGGGCGTTTGCGGGTGCCGACACACTGGCTACCTCTTATGCGCTTTCCATGGCTGTGCGCAGGATCAGGGCATATGATATCATTCTCTCAGGACGACAGGCTATTGACGGCGATACCGCGCAGGTAGGTCCTCAGATCGCAGAGAAACTGGGGATCCCCCAGATCACTTATGCTGAGGCGATTGAACGGGCGGAAGCGGGACGCATCAGGGTGAAGCGCAGGCTGGAGAACGGCGTAGAAACGGTGGAGTCTCCTCTTCCCGTCCTCATCACCGTAAACGGCTCGGCGGCTCCCTGTCGACCGCGCAACGCCAAGCTGTTGCAGAAGTACAAGCATGCGAAGACTGTCACGGAGCGGCAGGTGGAACATATCGATTATATCGATATCTACAGCAGCCGTCCCTATCTGAACCTCACCGAGTGGAGCGTGGCTGATGTGGATGCCGACCCGCAGCAGTGCGGGCTCTCCGGCTCACCTACCAAGGTGAAGAAGATCGAGAACGTCTCCTTCCAGGCCAAGGAGAGCAAACTGCTTACCGGTAGCGACGCCGAGATCGACGAGCTGATGAGAGAGTTGATAGCAAATCACACCATAGGTTAACACAATTACACATTGATCATGAACAATATATTTGTATATCTGGAAATAGAAGAGGGTAGGGTAGCCGATGTGAGTCAGGAGCTTCTTACCAAGGGACGATCGCTGGCCGCTCAGGTGGGTTGCAAGCTGGAGGCTATCGCTGCCGGCGCACAGCTCGACAGCGTGGCGGAACAGGTGTTCCCCTACGGTGTAGACCGGCTGCACATCTTCCGCGATCCGCGCTTATCTCCCTACACTACTTTGCCACATACCTCCATCCTGGTGGAGCTGTTCAAACAGGAGCACCCGCAGATCTGTCTGATGGGCGCTACCATCATCGGTCGTGACCTGGGTCCGCGCGTCTCCTCGGCGTTGGGCAGCGGACTGACAGCTGACTGCACCTCACTCGAGATCGGCGACCATGAGGAGAAAAAAGAGGGGAAGGTTTATAAAAACCTGCTTTATCAGATCCGTCCCGCTTTTGGGGGTAACATTGTGGCATGGATCGTCAACCCTGACCACCGGCCACAGATGGCTACCGTGCGCGAAGGCGTGATGAAGAAGGAGATCTTTGATCCCCATTACAGGGGAGAGGTGATTGAACATCCGGTGGCCGACTTTGTGAAGGAGGAGGATTTTGCGCTCTCTATCATCGACCGCCATATTGAGAAGTCGAAAGTGAACATCAAAAATTCGCCCATCATCGTATCGGGCGGCTACGGGGTGGGATCGAAGGAGAACTTCGAGCTGCTCTATCAGCTTGCCAACGTCTTGGGTGCCGGGGTGGGCGCTTCCCGTGCGGCTGTGGATGCCGGCTTTGCCGAGCATGAACGCCAGATCGGTCAAACCGGCATCACTGTGCGTCCCAAGCTTTATATTGCCTGTGGTATCTCGGGACAGATACAGCATATTGCGGGCATGCAGGAGAGCTCGCTGATCATCTCTATCAACAACGATCCCAATGCGCCCATCAACGCCATTGCCGATTATGTGATCACAGGAGATATCGAGACAGTGATTCCGAAGATGATCAAATATTACAGAAAAAATACCAAGTAGACAAAGATTATGGCCAACTTTTATACCGATACACCCCAGTTCCCGCATTACCTGCACCATCCGCTGATGAAGAGGATCGTGGAACTGAAAGAGAGAAACTACGCAGACAAGGAGAAATATGATTATGCACCGATGGATTTCGAAGATGCCATGGACAGCTACGACAAGGTGCTGGCGGTGGTGGGAGAGATCTGCGCCGACATCATCGAGCCCAATGCCGAGGAGGTCGATCAGAATGGACCTACCGTGGAAAACGGGCGGGTGACCTACGCTGCTCCCACACAACAAAACCTCGATGCACTCAACAAGGCAGAACTGATGGGGATGGGGCTGAACCGCAAGTACGGAGGACTCAACTTCCCCATGGTCCCTTATATGATGAGCGCCGACATCGTGAGCCGCGCCGATGCCAGCTTCCAGAATATATGGATGTTGCAGGACTGCGGCGAGACCATCTATGAATTTGCCGATGAGGAGCAAAAGCAACGTTATCTCCCGCGCATCGTGCAGGGAGAGACCATGTCGATGGATCTCACCGAGCCGGATGCGGGTTCCGACTTGCAGGCGGTAATGCTCAAAGCCTCTTACAACGAAGAGGAAAAACAGTGGTACCTGAACGGTGTGAAGCGATTCATCACCAATGGCGATGCCGATATCCATCTGGTACTGGCTCGCTCGGAAGAGGGAACCAAGGATGCCCGTGGCCTCTCCATGTTTGTGTATGACAAGAAGAATGGAGGCGTGAACGTGCGCCGCATTGAAAATAAAATGGGCATCAAGGGGGCACCCACCTGCGAACTGGTCTTCAAGAATGCAAAAGCTGAGCTGGTAGGCACCCGCCGTATGGGACTGATCAGGTATGTGATGTCGCTGATGAACGGTGCCCGCCTCGGCATCATCGCCCAGTCGGTTGGTATCTGCGAAGCTGCGGTACGTGAAGCATACGGTTACGCACGGGAGCGCTGCCAGTTTGGCCGGCCTATCATCGACTTTCCTCCGGTGTATGAGATGCTGGCCAATATGCGCGCAAAGACCGATGCGGCTCGTACCATGCTCTACGAAACCTGTCGTTTGGTGGATATGTACAAGATCCTCGAGGATATCGGCAGGGAACGCAAGCTGAGTTCCGAAGAGCGGAACGAGATGAAGTACTATTCCCGACTTGCCGATGCCTTCACGCCGCTGGGCAAAGCCATGAGCAGCGAGTATGCCAACCAGAACACCTACGATGCTATCCAGGTGCACGGCGGATCGGGTTACATGAAGGACTACAAGTGTGAACGACTCTATCGCGATGCGCGCATCACCAATATCTACGAAGGAACTACGCAACTACAGGTGGTGGCCGCCATCCGTCACGTCACCACCGGAACCTATCTGCAGCGCATCAAAGAATATGAGGCGATGCCGGTGACGCCTGAGCTGGAGCCGCTGAAGCGTATACTGTCGGAGATGACGCAGATGTATGAGAAGTTAGTGGAGCTGGTTACGGCGCCCAAGGATGAGGATTATCTCGATTTCCATGCTCGTCGCCTGGTGGAGTGTGCCGGTCATGTGGTGATGGGGCATCTGTTGCTGCAGGATGCCAACCGGAACGCCACGCTCTTCCGCCGTAGCGCCGAGGTTTACATCCACTACGGACAGGTGGAAGTGGTGAAGAACTATCACTTCGTCACCAAGTCGCGTATCGAGGATATGGCTTATTACAAACCCGGAATTACGGAAGAGTAAAGGAACCGGATAGGTGAAAAAGTGAGAGGGACTGTAACAGGTCCCTCTTTAACTTGGTTTGCAATATCCCTTCTCAAGAATCCCAATTTAACTTTAATGAGTTGCTTCTGTGCACTATTTTATTTTACTTTGTTACCGAATTACAACAAACGCTAAAATCGATTGCCTATAGGTCCACTTTACTCCGATCATTGCACATAACAAGTGAAGCAGTAAGGCTATGGATATTCTCAGCACAATGACCGATGAGGAGTTGGTTGTTTTGTATGCCGGCGGCAACAATGAAGCGTTCGATCTGCTCTTGGGCAGACACCAGCAAACCCTTTACGCCTATATCCTCTACACGGTACGAAACAAAAATCTCGCGGACGATTTCTTTCAGGAGACCTTCTGCAAGGCGATTGTCACCATCCAACAGGGGCGTTATGCCGAGAGCGGCCGTTTTCGCTCGTGGCTGGTGCGCATAGCCCATAACCTGATGATTGACTATTTCCGACAAAAGAAGAATGAGAACATCCTTTCGAACGATGAATGCGAGACAGACCTGCTCAACAACGCCTCTCTGTGCGAGGAGACCGTGGAGGCGGTATGCCATTCTTAACATGCGCAAACTGGCAGCGGATCACAGAATGATCCTGACCCTGAGTTGATGGCAACAAAAAAGCCCCGGTCTTCCGAGGCTTCTTGTATAGGGTAGGAGTTCAAATCGTTCCGTACGGATCGGACACATCGGCACACTACAGTCGCAATGCCGGGGGAGGCGTGTCCCGGAGAAACGCAGCAGAGAATCAACAAACTTGGAGGTTTATTGTTTCCATCCTGCAGGCGCAATACTTCAGAGTACAGATACTTCAAAAAACGTCTGAAACAGTGTTTGAGGCTGTTAAAGCTGCTCTGTGAAGTCACAATATCATTGTTTCGATAACATCAGAATCGTTTGATATGTTTTTCCGGACTGTGAAGCAGAATCGATACACTGGCGCCTCTGCAATGCACCCGCAAAACACAGGAGAACCTGTCTTTGCTGATGCGCAAAAAACGCTTTTCCGTGTAAAGGTATTCAGCCCCGAAGATTCTTACCATCAGTAGCCCTCGCGAACGAAAACAGCTGATGTAGTAAAACCCTCTTTTTCCCGAAACCGGCCTGTCTCTGTTCAACGGTATCTTTATCCATCATTATCTTCCTTTCAGGCTTCATCTTTCCGGTGAGAGTTCCGAAACCCGAAAAAAGATCTCCGTCTAAATGACCTGTCACAGTAAAGAAACATCCGTTTTACCTTCCGCCTCCTCTCTGTGTGCCAGTCTGTCCGTTGAAATCACTGTTGTTGCCTTGCAGGCACAGTGTGCACAGGCAGCTGCAGATACTTTTGTGTTGTAGAATTGTCATTCGGCGCAGGGATGAAAAGCGGGAAGCTATCATCACGATACACACATAGAGCCTGATCAGACAAGTCCGCTCATCTCCTGAATGCAATCCTTCCGGTCGTGTACAAAATGTCAATGAACTCCTATAAACGTTCGTACTTTTCGTACGATGTGGTTTCGTTGTCGTTGTCTGCAAATATAACAATAGTCATCAAAAATAAGCAAATATTTCGGGTGGTTGTTTTCAACAACTTATGAACCCATTATCAACAGGTTGTGAACAATAGGCCGGCAAACCTGCAGTCTCCGATTTCTACCCTTCCCAGCTGCGGTGGATGATACTGCCCCTCTCCGGGTCGTTTTCGATGCGCAGGTGTGCCTCTATCTCCTGCTGCATTTCCTCCACATGGGAGATTACCCCCACGATACGGTTCTCCCTGCGCAGCGTTTTCAGGGTGTCGAACACGATATTGAGCGACTCCTTGTCGAGTGATCCGAAGCCTTCATCCAGAAAGAAGAAGTTTTGGCTGGAGCAAGTGATTTGCTGGATGTTGTCGGCCAGTGCCAGCGCCAGTGAGAGGGAAGCTTGGAAAGTTTGGCCGCCGGAAAGGGTTTTTACGCTCCTGACCTTTCCCTCATTCATGAAATCACGCACCTGGAAGTTGTTGTCGGGTGTGATCTCGAGGCTCAGCTTCTGTCGCGTGAGCCGGAAAAACCGGTCGTTGGCTGCATTGCAGAGATTCTGCAGGTAGACGGTGGAGATATAGTTTACGAAACCGCTCGCCTTGAAGAGCGACTTCATTGTCCGGATGTTCTCACCCCTTGTCTCCAGCTTCTCGAGTGCCTCCCTCAGCATGGTCATGTGGTGCAGATCCTCCCGGAGTCTCTTGAGCAGCACTTTTATTTCTCCCTGTCGCATGGTTTTTTGTGACACCTCTTCCCTGAGCGCGTTGATTTTTTCCAGGAGCATCCTGTGTGTGTCTGCATGGTACACCCTCCCGCCGATCTCTTTCCGCAGTTGTTCGACTGTTGATCTGCCCCGCACCAAATGATTGCTGAAGGTGGCCAGCTTCAACTTCTCCGCTTCCAGGTCGATTGCTTCAGAGAGGATCTGTTTGACTTCGTCGAAGTTCCGGAAAGAGGTTTTTGCAAGTTCTTCGTCAAGCTGTTTCTGCAGGCTTGCGATGGCCGATTGCTCCTGCTCCAGCTCCCTGCGGTTGATCCTGAGCGATTCGGTCAGCCCGTCTCTCCTTCGCAACCGCTCCTGCAGCAGCCTGCTGTTCTCCTCGTACCTCTTCACAACATGCTGGTGCTCTTCCAGCAGCCGCTGCCTCTTCTCTTCGATTTCCTCCACACCGGTTAGCCGAAACTGTTCCGGCGTGATCAGCTCGAGCTGCTCCCCGAGGGTGGCAAGGGTGGTCTCGTGAACCGTGAGGGAGGTGCGAATCTTCTCCAGCTCTGAGCGGTACCGTTCCTTGTTGACCTCCTCCTGTTCCAGCTTTGAGGCCGTTTTGGAGAGCGTCGCCTCCTGCTCCCTGAGTGCCTCCCGTATCTCCTTCGCTTCGATGAAAGCTGCGTTCAGCTCCTTTTCAGCACGATACCTCTCCCAGATAAACTTCCCGGCATGGTCTGTGATCTGTTGTTGCAGCTTTTGTTTCTTTTCGCTCCACTCTCCCCGGTTGATCTTTGCCTGTTGCTGTCGGCTCTGGAGCAGCGTGATCTGCTTGCTGAGCGATACGATATGATTCTGTTGCTGTTCGAGTTTCTTCTTCTCAACCGCGATGCGTTGCAGCTGCTTCTCCTGGCCATCACTCTGATAGCGTTCCGGATGATGCGTTGATCCGCAGAGCGGGCAGGGATGTCCCTCTTCCAGATCGCGGGCGAAACTTTTTAAACGTTCTTTCACCAGCAGGTGATTCTCCTCCTCTGCCAGTTTACGCTGTTGTGCTTTCGCCTGTTCATTTTTATGCTCCAGCCATTGTTCGCATTCAGGGTAGCCGGCATCGTGCGGCAGCTTTTCAAACAGCGGATCAGTGAGGAGAAGAGTCTGTTCACGCTTCACCTCTTCCTCCTGACGGCTATATCTCTCGATCTCTTTTCGGATCTCGTCTATCTGTTTTTCCAGATTCTTTTTTTCCTCATGCCAACTCTTGATGGCAGAGAGCAGGGTCGGGTCGGGCATCTTGCTGCGAAGGCTTTTGATACATTCTTCGCGTTGCAGCTTCTCCGTTTTTAGATCGTCGGCCTGCTTCGTCGCTTTTTCAAGAAAGTTGCAACCTGCTTGTAGCCGGATCTTCTCCTTGGCGATGTCAGTCTCCTCCCTTTTCATCAGCAGCAGACGGGAGAGTTCTATTGCCTTTTGCTGTAGCTCATCCCGTTTCTCATAGGCCGGTGTGATCTCGTCGAGCAGCTTCTCAATCTGTTCAATTGCTGCTTCTTCCTCTCTCAGGCTCTTCCTGTCGCACTCGATCTGTGCTGATCTCACCTCTTTTTTCCGGTTTGTCTCCCTGATTGTATCAAGTTGATGTTTGAACCGATAGAGACACTGTTCGTAACGACTGATTTTCTTTTCGAGGGCACGATAGACGGGCTCCTGCCGCTCCAGCTCACGGTACTCCTTTTCCGCTTCGCTGCTTTTGTGCACCAACTCCTGCAATTTCCGTAGATACTCTTCCTTTTGCAGTTGCTCCTCAAGCATCTTCTTCTGCTCCTCGAGCGCCTCCTCCAGCTCTTTTAGCTGTTCCTGATACTGGGCCACCTGCTCCTCATCGACTGCTCCCAGTTGCTGTAGCTGTCCCACCAGCTGCTGCCTCTGCTCGTTGTTCTTTGACTCCAATAGGCCCACTTTGTAGGAAAGCTCATACTTTTCCAGGCTGAAGAGCTCTTTCAGCATCCGGGTACGATCGCTGCTGCCCAGCTGGAGAAACTCTTGAAACTGACCCTGGGGGATGATGATGGTTCGCTTGAAGTTCTCGTAGCTGAGACCGACAGCTTCCTCCAATAATTCCTGCCCGATGGGGAGCCACTCTTTCTCCTCCATCTTGTAGGCAGCACGATCCAGCGTTTTCACATCCTCGAACCGCTTGCTGTTGCGCCTGCCTCTCACGGTGGAACGATAGAGGGTCTGCTCCTTGCCTGCCTCAAAGATGAAATCGATCAGCAGCTCCTTCGATTTCAGGTTCATCATGTTATAGTTGCGGTTGTCACCCGACAGGTTCAGCCTGTCGGTACGACCGTATAGGGCGAAGGTGATCGCCTCTAAGACGGAGGACTTGCCACTGCCCACCGTCCCGAAGATGCCGAACAGGCCTGCAGAGGTGAGACGGGTAAAGTCGATGGTCTGTTTTGCCTGATAGGAGTAAAGTCCTTGCAGGGTGAGTTGTATGGGTATCATTCTTCTTCTGCCAATATCTCGTTGAACAATTGCATGATCTCCTCGTTGGGTTCCTGCCCTTTCTCGTGACGGAAATAATCCCGGAACAACGCTTCCATACCCCGGCTCAGGTCGATCTGCTGCTTTCTGTTCTCCATCAGCCTCTCCATATCGGTTACATCAGGGATGATCGCCACGATACCGGGGTGGGCGGCATAGAGGGCTTTCCGTTCCACTGCGGTGAGAAAGCTGTCGGTAACGATCGTCAGCTCTACCAGGGCATCCTGGTTTTCGGAGAGCCACTGCAGGGCTTCATCGACGCCCTCGGCTCTTTTCCGCAACAGTTTCTTCATACAGGTGAGCGGTATCTCCCGTACCTGGGCTGTTTCTCCCGGTGCCACGTCGACCCTCAACAGATATTTCTGCTGCCCCGCCTCGGCAAAGCTGTAGGAGAGGGGGCTGCCGCTATAACAGACCGGCGATGGGCTTTTCTCAACAAAGTGCATTCGGTGCAGGTGTCCCAGTGCCGTATATTGTATCTGTGCCGGGATATTACAGGTGTAGACGGCTTGTGCACCGCCCACATGCAGGATCGGCTTCTCCTCCTCCGGCTCCTCCGGAAGGTCATCTCCTTGTCTCACCATGAAGAGGTGGCTCACCAGGATGTTCACTCCCCGCCGGTCGCAATGGCGGTCTGCCAGTGCTTGCCACCGTCCCTGCAGCAAGGTGCGCAACTGCTCTTCGCTCTTCTCCTGACCCAGGAATGTTTTCAGCCGGTACTCGCTGGCGTAGGGGGTCAGCAATAACCTTATGGGGATATCTGTTCCCGGGAGTTTCAGCTCCAGAAAACCGGGCTCACTTTGCACTACCCGGAGGCCTGACTCCAGGGCAAAGGGAGGAACCACGGAATGGGGATAACCGGCGAAAATGATGCCGCACTCACGGGCCAGCGGGTCGGGGGCCTCGATTCGGTCGGGTGAGTCGTGGTTGCCGGCGATGGCGATCACCGGGCGGCGGCCGTTTGCCGTTAGTCGCTTCAGCGTCTGATAGAGCAGATCGACCGCCTCTGTGGGGGGATTGAAGGTGTCGAACAGGTCGCCCGCTACCAGCACCGCATCGGCCTCCTCCCGATCCGCGATCTCGCAGATCTCCTGCATCACCGCCTGCTGCTCCTCCAGGCGCGGAAAGTCATCTATCCGTTTTCCCAAATGCCAGTCGGCTGTGTGGAGTATTCTCATGTTAATTTTTTTCAAATGTAGCCAATATTTCTCTGGTAAGCAGCAGGCAGCTGTACAGACTTTTCAACAACAACCTATTCGAACCGAATGGATTTTGCGGGAGCGATGCGGGCAACCAGGCAGGAGGGGCCGAGCATCATCAGCAGGGTGACGAGCAGCGTGCCGGCATTGAGCAACAGGATATAGAGCGGGTTGAGATCCACCGGTACGGAGGAGAGGTAGTAGGTGGCAGGATTGAGCCTGAGCAATCGGAAATGGTCCTGCAAGATGCAGAAGATGAGTGCGATCGCGTTGCCCCACAGCATGCCTTGTCCGATCAGGAAGGCGGAGAGGTAGAGGAACACCTTGCGGATGCTGAAGTCGCGGGCACCCATCGATTTGAACATGCCGATCATATTGGTGCGCTCCAGGATGATGATCAGCAGGCCGGAGATCATGGTGAAACCGGAGACCACCAGCATCAGACAGATGATCACCCAGACATTCATGTCGAGCAGGTTGAGCCAATTGAAGATCATAGGGTTGATCTCCTTGATGGAGCGGGCATAGAGTGCGTTGCCGAACCGGTCGCGGTAAGATGACATCTCGAAGAAGAGATTCTGTGCGGTTTGGTCGAGCCGGTCATAGTCCCTCACCAGCACCTCGATGCCGCTCACCATGTCGGCATCCCAGCCGTTGAGCGAGGAGAGCACCTCTTTTTCGGTGATGACATAGAGCTTGTCGTAATCTTCGAAGTTGGTTTCATAGATGCCTGCGATGGTGAAGCGGCGGGCACGCACCGGCTCCTGCACAAAGTAACAGGTGAAGTTGTCGCCCGGCTTCAGATGCAACTTGTCGGCTATCTCGCGGGAGAGGATGGCCCGGTTGCCGGCAGCGGTGTCGCCGGGATGGATGATCTCCCCTTCCACCAGGTTCTTTCGGAAGAATGTCCAGTCGTACCGTTGCGACACCCCTTTCAGAACCACTCCCATGAAATCGGTGTCGGTCTTGATGATGCCCGGCTTGGTGATATATTCCTGGATGTGGCTGATGGCCGGATTGGAGGAGAGCATCTCTGCCAGTGTATTGGAGAAGGCGATGGGTGTCTGTTCATAGGATGGGTTGCTGTCGAAGGCGGTGACTTGGATATGGGAGCCGAAGCCTACCACCTTGGCGCGCACCTCCCTCTTGAATCCCACGATGATGCACACCGCCACGATCATGACCGCCAGTCCCAGTGTGATACCGGTGATGGCAATCCGTATGGCGGGGGAGGAGACCCGCTGGTTGTTCTGTCGGTCCCCCCTGTAGATCCTCCTGGCGATAAACAGCTCCGTATTCATCCCTGACTTTTATTTTCGGCGCGGATATGCTTCCAGCGCCTTCTCCAGCACCGTCAGCGCCTTCTCCAGGTCATCCCTTTTCAGTACATAGGCGATGCGCACCTCATTCTTCCCCAATCCCGGCGTGACATAAAAACCGGTAGCGGGTGCCAAAAAGACCGTCTGCCCCTCATGGGAGAAATCGGAGAGACACCAGGCACAAAAGGCATCGGCATCGTCAATGGGCAGGCGTGCCAGCGTGTAGAACGCCCCCTGTGGCATAGGGGAGTAGACCCCCGGTATGCGGTTGAGCCGTTCAATCAGATAATCACGGCGGCGCTTGTATTCGTCGAAGTTATGTTGCTGATAGGTGCCGTTCTCCTGCAGCGACGCGTTAGCCGCAATCTGCCCGATGAGCGGGGGACTGAGGCGTGCCTGGCAGAACTTCATCACCGTGTCGTGCACCCTGCGGTTCTTTGTAATCAGTGCCCCGATGCGGATGCCACACTCACTGTAGCGTTTCGAGACCGAATCGATTAGCACCACGTTCTCTTCTATTCCCTTCAGGTGACAGGCAGAGACATAGGGGGTGTCGTTGTAGATAAATTCCCGGTATACCTCGTCGGAGAAGAGGTAGAGGTTGTGTTTCAACACCAGCTGCCGGATCTGTTCCATCTCGCGGGGCGTGTAGACATAGCCGGTGGGGTTGTTCGGGTTGCAGATCAGGATTCCTTTGGTCCGCTCATTGATCAGCTGCTCAAAATCATCAATGTGAGGCAGGGCGAAACCCGACCCGATGGTGGAGGGAAGGGTGCGGATCACTGCGCCGGCAGAGATGGCAAAAGCCATATAGTTGGCATAGGCCGGCTCGGGCACGATGATCTCGTCGCCAGGGTTGAGGCAGGCCATAAAGGCATAGAGCACCGCCTCCGAGCCGCCTGCCGTTACAATAATCTCTTCGGGCGTCAGCTCGATATGGTATGTTTTGTAATACTCCGTCAGGTTCTCCCGGTAAAAACGATACCCGTCACTGGGACTGTATTCCAGCGTGGTGCGGTCGATCCCCCGGATGGCTTCCAGTGCCGAGGGGGGAGAGGGCAGGTCGGGCTGACCGATGTTGAGGTGATATACTTTGATACCCCGTGCCTTGGCGGCATCCGACAGGGGGGCAAGTTTGCGTATGGGTGAAGCGGGCATCTCTATTCCCCGCTGAGAAATTTCCGGCATAATCATTCGTGTTGACTGTAACCTGTTTTGATCTTTTTTCCTGCATGCAAGCAAGGGGCAAAGGTAATAAAAAGTTTCCCTTTCATTTGGGTTTTTGTATTTCTTTGTCGATGATCCATCGATATGGATTTGTCCGATATCGGATAAAAATGATCAGACGAACGGTTCGTTTAACACTTATTGTGCCCGGTTGGAGAACCAGTACCGTCCATTATTGCTATTTTTGCAATGACAATTTGAAAGAAACAACAAACATCACTACATGAAAAAAAATACGACACTGCTGCTGCTGACGGCACTGCTCTTTACCGGAATGTGCTCCTGTACCGGTCAGAAGAAAGAGACCGATGAGAAATTCCGTGCAGGCTGGGAGCTGGTCTGGGAAGATGATTTCGATGAAGGATTGAATGAAACCGAATGGACAAAGATACCCAGGGGAAAACGACTGATGGATCGTTATATGAGCCGCAATGATGCCTTATATCTATCGCAGGAAGGGAACCTGGTGTTGCGGGCGATGGAGAATTCGGTACCCAACGATACGATGCCCTTTCTTACGGGTGGAATCACCCGCGGAGGACTGAAGGCGGGAGCTGTCGCCCGTATTGAGGTAAAGGTTCGTGTGAATCCCGCTGAAGGAGCCACCCACTTTCTTTCGTTGTTGCCGGCGGACCGGTCGAAGCATATCTCGATCGATTTGATGGAACATTTCGGGTTGGATCAGTTCATTTACCAATCGGTATCGTCCGAATATACCACTACCGGGGGGATGGCCGAAAATCCGCCATCCAGCTCATTGGTGGGGGTGAATCCCACACAGTACCGCATCTATGGGGTGGAGAAGTACCCCGACAGCCTGGTTTTTTTCGTGGATGACCTTCGTACCCGTAAGTACCCGCGGATCCTTACCGACATGCCGGGGCAGTTTCCTTTCGATACCCAGGACTTTCAGCTGTTCCTCGGCATCCGGTTGAACAAGGATACCGATACTGCCAACCTGCCGGCTGACTTGCTGATTGACTGGGTAAGGATCTATAAACCGAAAGAGGGGATAGAGTGAGCAAACAGCCGCTCTTCGGCCAGCTTTTCATACTTCGTGCCTGCACGACCGTAATTGGCATAAGGGTAGATGCTGATGCCTCCGCGCGGGGTGAAGATGCCGGTCACCTCAATATATTTAGGATCCATCAGACCGATCAGATCTTTCATGATGATGTTTACACAGTCTTCATGAAAGGCTCCGTGGTTGCGAAAGCTGAAGAGATAGAGCTTCAGGCTCTTGCTTTCCACCATCTTCACGTCGGGGATGTAGTCGATGCGGATGGTGGCGAAGTCTGGCTGGCCGGTGATGGGGCAGAGGCTGGTGAATTCGGGGCAGTCAAAGGTGACCCAGTAGTCATTGTTCCGGTGCTTGTTGGTGAACGCTTCCAGTACATCGGGTGCATAATCCTGCCGGTATACCGTCTGTTTGCCTAAATGGCTAAGTTGCTCCTTTTCCATAGCTGAATGAATATTGGATGGGTGATGAATCAAACCGATCGGGGTGTTAATGCCCTCTTTCTGCAAGATAGGCTTTCAGCCCCCTGCGGCGGAGCAGGCAGGCGGGGCAATGACCGCAGCCGTCAGCTTTGATACCGTTGTAGCAGGTGAGCGTCTCATGGCGGATGAAGTCGAACACTCCCAGCTCGTCGGCCAGTTGCCACACCTCCTTCTTGTTGCGCCACATCAGCGGCGTGTGGATCACAAACTGTTGGTCCATTGCCAGGTTGAGCGTGGCGTTGGCCGATCGGATAAAGGTATCCCTGCAGTCGGGGTATCCGCTGTAGTCGGCTTGCGAGACACCCGTGACCAGGTGCCGGATCCCCTCTGCATAGGCCAGGGTGGCGGCGAAGGTGAGGAACAGCAGGTTTCTTCCCGGCACGAAGGTGTTGGGATAGGAGCCTTTCGGCTGCTTCTCATCCATCGTCATGGTGCGGTCAGTCAGCGAATTGGGTGCCAGCCGGGAGATGATGGAAGCGTCGAGCACCCGGAACGGGGTGGCGGTCATCGCTGCGATGCGGCGTGCATTCTCCACCTCTTGTGAGTGACGCTGGCCGTATGTGAAACAGAGGGTATGGACCTGTCGGAACTGCTGCTTTGCCCAGTAGAGGCAGGTGGTGGAATCCTGTCCACCCGAGAAGAGGACGAGCGCATCCTCCTGGTTGTATGTTCTCATTGTTCTTTGTTTTTTATGTGGTTCCCTAAGCTACACAGAAAAGCAATTGCTTTCCGATTGCAAAGATAGGATAATTCCCGCGATTTATCCTATCTTCTGATGCACTTGTACCATCCTTCTTAACAAAAAAGTAATCTTTTCGTAACGTGTATGTAATATTCATGTCGTACATTTGCATTGATGATCGCCTCATCGGTTTTTACACCGAGAACCCTTTTTTAGCAGCATGATGAAAGAAAGATTACTGGTTGTGGATGATGAAAAGGATATCTGTGATATCCTGCAGTTTAACCTTGAAAAGGAGGGGTACATCACGGATGTGGCCGCATCGGCCGAAGAAGCGCTGACGATGTTGACCGATCTGCACCAGCTACTGATCCTGGATGTGATGATGGGCGGCATGTCGGGCTTTATGATGGCTGAGAAGCTGCGGAAAGAGGGAAACTGCATTCCCATCATCTTCCTCACTGCCAAAAACAGGGAGAACGATATGCTGACCGGCTTTTCGCTTGGCGGGGATGACTATATCTCCAAACCTTTCTCGGTGAAGGAGGTGATTGCCCGTGTGAAAG
>JAQVWR010000074.1:4138-8753 GCA_028709605.1 Proteiniphilum sp. | reverse complement strand
GCTTATGCCGGTGCGGAGTATATCGACGTGGCGATGGAGCCGCTCTCCTGGGGTACGGGTCATGCCGACCTGCTGGCGGTGCAGGCGATGCTGAAGGATGCCGGTTTCAGGGTGCCCGACATCAACATGAAAGCCTATATGAAGGTGCGTTCGCTCACGCAGAAATATATGGATGATTTTCTCGGTTATTACATCGATCCCAGGAACAGGGTGATGAACTCGCTGCTGATCGGTCCCGGATTGCCGGGAGGGATGATGGGCAGCCTGATGGCCGACTTAGAGAACAACCTCGCCTCACTGAACCGCTGGAAGGTGAAGAACGGACAGCCGGAACTGACGCAGGATGACCTGCTGATCAAGCTGTTCGAAGAGGTGACTTATGTCTGGCCAAAGGTGGGCTATCCACCCCTGGTGACCCCCTACAGCCAGTATGTGAAGAACCTGGCACTGATGAACGTGTTGCAGCTGGAGAAGGGGAGGGAGCGCTGGTCGATGATCGCCGACAACATCTGGGATATGATCCTCGGCAAGTCGGGTAAGCTGCCCGGTGAGCCGGCACCGGAGATCACGGCAATGGCGAAGGAGCAAGGCCGTACCTTCTATACCGGCAATCCGCAGGAACTCTATCCCGATCAGCTGGATCTGTTCCGTGCCGAGATGAAACAGCATCATTGGGATCTTGGGCAGGATGAGGAGGAGCTCTTCGAGCTGGCGATGCATCCCGAGCAGTACCGTGCCTATAAATCGGGCGAAGCTAAGAAATCGTTTGAAGCCGACCTGGCGAAGCGGAAGGCGGAGGCGCATGCACCGACTGCCCCAACAGACGCTGCAGCGGTTACACCCGCACCGGAAGGTCCCGCTTTCCAGCCCAAAACGCTGGTGGTGAACGTGGACGATGAGTCGTTTGTGGTCAATATTTCTTATCCCGGCAGCGATAACGGAGCGGCACAGTTGGCCGTGAATGAGGCAGCAGCCGCCGCTGCCACAGCCTCCGTAACCGGTGCGGTGAAGGAGGTGCTCTCCCCGCTGGAGGGCAAGTTCTTCCTGACGAAAGACTCATCGGAGAGCCCGTTGAAGGTGGGTGACACGGTGAAGGAGGGCGACTTGATCGGTTATATTGAGTCGATGAAAACCTATAATGCCGTGACAGCCGAGGTGAGCGGCAAGGTGGCCGAGATCTGTTTCGCCAGTGGCGAGTCGGTAGATGAGGATGACGTACTGGTTAAAATGCAATAGACATGGGTGATATTTTTTCCAATATTGCGGAGATGACCGGGTTCAGCACCATGGGGTGGCAGACCCTTCTGATGTGGGGCATCGCCTTTGTACTGCTTTACCTGGGTATTCATAAACAGTATGAGCCGCTGCTGTTGGTGCCCATCGGCTTCGGCGTACTGCTGGCCAACCTGCCGGGGGCAGGACTGGGTATTGTGGACAGCTCGCTGGTGCATAACCCTGATGGCAGCTACATGAGCCTGCTCGATATTGCCGACCGGCATGGCATCATGAACTTTTTGTATTTCTCGCTGATCAAGACCGGCATCCTGCCACCTATCATCTTTATGGGTGTGGGAGTGCTGACCGACTTTGGGCCGATGCTGCGTAACCTGAAGCTCTCCCTCTTCGGCGGAGCGGCACAGATCGGCATCTTCTCGGTCCTGATCGGGGCGGTGCTGATGGGCTTCACGCTGCCGGAGGCTGCTTCTCTCGGCATCATCGGTGGTGCGGACGGACCTACGGCCATCTACACCACCATCAAGCTGGCGCCGCACCTGCTGGGTCCGATCGCCATCGCTGCCTACTCCTATATGGCGCTGGTGCCGGTGATCATTCCGGCGGTGGCGAAGCTGCTGATGAGCGAGAAGGAGTTTAAAATTCATATGAAGAAGATGGACAAGCAGTATCCGCCGAAGCATGAGATCAAACACCTGAAGACGGTCAAAATCATCTTCCCCATTGTGCTGGGAGTGATCGTAGCGGTGCTGGTGCCTTCTGCGGCCCCCCTGCTGGGGATGCTGCTGTTCGGTAACCTGGTGAAGGAGATCGGTACCAGTACCAGCCGTCTGGCCGATGCGGCCTCGGGCCCGATCATGAATACCGCCACCATCTTTCTCGGGTTGACCGTGGGAGCGACCATGAAGTCGGATGTTTTCCTCACCGCCCAGACGCTGGGCATCATCGTGGGAGGACTGCTCGCCTTTGCCATGTCGGTAGCAGGAGGGATCCTGGCCGTGAAGCTCTGTAATCTTTTCTCAAAAAAGAAAATCAACCCGCTGGTGGGAGCTACCGGCCTGAGTGCCGTGCCCATGGCTTCACGCGTGGCCAATGAGATGGCGCTGAAGTATGACAAGTCGAATCATATCCTGCAGTACTGCATGGCCAGCAATGTCTCCGGCGTGATTGGCTCGGCGGTGGCTGCCGGTGTGCTGATCTCTTTTCTGGGATAACCAGGAGAATAAGGAATAAAAAAAGCGAACCTTTCGGGGTTCGCTTTTTTTGTGAAGATGGTGCTGTTACTTTTCATGTCTCTCGGGACGGGGCAGAAGCACCTTGCGTGAGAGCTTGAACTTACCTGTGCGGGGATCGATATCGATCAGCTTCACGCGGATCTTGTCTCCTTCGCTGATACCTGCATCTTCCACCTTCTCCAGTCGTTTCCAGTCGATCTCGGAGATATGGAGCAGTCCGTCCTTTCCGGGGAGGAATTCGCAGAAGGCGCCGTAAGGCATAACCGATCGTACGGTAGCATCGTACTCTTCACCCACTTCGGGAACAGCCACGATGCCTTTGATCTTGTTCATCGCAGCGTCGATGGATGCTTTGTTGGTGGCAGAGACCTCTACGCGTCCCCGGTTGTTGATCTCCTCGATGGTGATGGTAGCGCCGGTCTCCTCCTGGATTCCTTGGATGATCTTTCCGCCCGGTCCGATTACGGCACCGATATAGTCTTTCGGGATCTCGATGATCTCGATGCGCGGTGCATGCGGTTTCAGGTCGGCTCGCGGCTCGGAGAGTGTCTCCATCATTTTTCCCATGATGTGCTCGCGTCCCGCTTTGGCCTGGGCCAGTGCTTTTTCCAGGATCTCGTAGGAGAGTCCGTCTACCTTGATGTCCATCTGGGTGGCGGTGATACCGTCCCGCGTGCCGCACACCTTAAAGTCCATGTCGCCCAAGTGATCCTCGTCGCCCAGGATGTCGGAGAGGATGGCGTAGTTCTGTCCATTGTTCTCGGAGATCAGTCCCATGGCGATGCCGCTCACCGGTTTCTTTATTTTCACGCCGGCATCCATCATGGCGAGGGTGCCCGCGCAGACGGTAGCCATAGAGGAGGAGCCATTCGACTCCAGAATGTCGGAAACCACGCGGATCACGTAGGGGTAACCCTCCGGGATCATCCGTTTGAGTGCGCGGTGTGCCAGGTTTCCGTGGCCGATCTCACGACGGCCGGTGCCGCGTTGCGGACGGGCTTCGCCGGTAGAGAAGGGGGGAAAGTTATAGTGCAGCAGAAAGCGGTCGGTACCGTGTACCAGCACGTCGTCAATGATTTTCTCGTCGAGCTTGGTGCCGAGGGTTACCGTGGTAAGCGACTGTGTCTCACCACGGGTGAAGAGAGCCGATCCGTGCGGTCCCGGTACGAAGTCCACTTCGCTCCAGATGGGGCGTATCTCGGTAGTCTTGCGACCGTCGAGTCGTTTGCCTTCGTCAAGGATGGAGCGTCGCATTGCCTCTTTCTCTACATCGTGGTAGTATCTGGTAGCCATCGCAGCTTTCTCTTCGCGCTCCTCTTCGGGCAGTGATTCGAGGAATCCGGTCAGCACTGCTTCAAAAGATTCCATGCGCTGGTGTTTGTCAGGGTTCTGCGAGGTCGCTAAAGCGTAGGCAGGTGCGTAGCACTTGTCCCATACCTGTTTGCGCAGCTCTTCGTCGTTCTCCTCGTGTGAGTAGGTCCGTTTTACGGTTTTGCCGACCAGCTCGGTCAGCTCCATCTGCACGCGGCAATGTTTTTTGATCTCTTCGTGGGCAAACTTGATGGCATCGAGCATTTCAGCCTCGGAGACTTCGTTCATCTCACCCTCCACCATCATGATGTTGTCGAGGGTAGCGCCCACCATGATATCAATATCTGCTTGTTCCAGCTGTTGGAAAGTGGGGTTGATGACGAACTTGCCGTTGATGCGCGCCACGCGCACTTCGGAGATGGGTCCGTTGAAGGGAATGTCTGAAACGGCCAGTGCAGCCGATGCGGCCAGTCCGGCCAGTGCGTCGGGCATGTCGTCGCTGTCGGCGGAGAAGAGGATCACGTTCACGAATACGTCGGCATGGTAATCGTCTGGAAAGAGGGGTCTCAGTGCCCGGTCGATCAGCCGGCTGGTCAAAATCTCCGAGTCGGAAGGTCTTCCTTCTCTTTTCATAAATCCTCCCGGAAAACGTCCGGAGGAAGCAAATTTCTCCCGGTATTCAACCGATAAAGGCATAAAGTCAGTTCCCGGGGTGGCATCTTTGGCTGCACAAACGGTGGCCAGCAGCATCGTGTTGCCCATACGAAGGGTCACGGAGCCGTCAGCCTGTTTTGCCAGCTTCCCCGTTTCGAGCGTGATCGTGCGTCCGTCTGACA
>JAQVWR010000074.1:0-4038 GCA_028709605.1 Proteiniphilum sp. | reverse complement strand
GAGGGAACGAAGTATTCGTTGGCAATGCTGAACGAAGCCCCTGTCAATACTCTCACACCGGTGACGTTGAATGTTCTGCCGTCTTGCAGTGCAGGTGTATTGGTGAGATTGGTCCGTTGGCCGGCAGGCGGCAGTGCAGTGATATTGGTGAATGCGTATCCGTTCAATGCAGCGCCGTATTTCAGTGCCGGAGTGTTGGCCTGGTTGCTGCCCGTGTAGAGCCAGTTAGTCAAATCCTGTACATAAGAACGGAATTCAGCCTTGAGAGCCGGCGTACCGGTCCAGTTCAGGTTGTAGTCTACACCGGTTCCTGCAGGTGAACTTGCTTTATATTTCACCGGTCCAAAGTTTCTCGACAATGTCAGATTGTAGATCTGCCCATGTCCGGGAGCTGCTGCGGGCAGATAAGGAACTCCGATTTCAGCCACGGGAACAGTAGCGACCGTTCCACTCCATGCAGGCAGTGAAGGAGCAGGATAGGCAGATGCATTGGTAACTACCAGATTGGTCAAACCTGCCGGAATGTTCAACGCGTTGGTCAGGTCATACGTAGCGGCACCCGGTATCGGATATGCATAGACAACCTGAACACCATTCACATCGTGGTGGATATTGGTTTTATAGGTGATACCCAGATCGGCAGTCGGCAGTACCTTGGCCAATGTCAGTGTAGAGATGTGTACAGGGATTCCTGCAGCATTCTTCAGCGTCAATGTACCGGAATAGGTTTTGCCTTCTTCGAGATCGGCCGGGATGACTCCGGTGATCTGCAGTTTTTTGGTTGCAGCCCATGTTGCAACAGGAGCATTGCTATTATCCAGTCTCTGGATATTGGCAAATGTCAAGGCAACACTGTGACCGATGGTCATTGCAAATTCTTCACTGGCAACGGCAACGCCTGTTGGTGGGGTAAATGCAACGATCGTTGACGGTACAGTTACACCTGCAGCGATAGGAGCAGTAATTACCTGTTGGAATGCAAGTGTAGTAGAAGCACTGGCGCCTACACCTACGTAGAATGATTTGCCATCCGGGTCAACCAAAGTTCCATCCCAGTTCACGGCATAAACGCGGAAGCCAATGATGTCGCCCGCGGCCAAAGCGGAATTGATCTTCAGTTTTGCTACTTCGTTTGCTTTCAATACGGTGTTGAGGCCTTCATACTGATATGCATTCCAGGCATTGAGCTCAGAAGGAATACTCTCTACGGCATAATCTTTATCCAATGTTACATAATAGGCATAAATGTTTGCATTGGTGAGTCTTACACTAAATTCTTTGCCTACTTCCACATTCAATAAGGGTTGGCCTGATCTGTCGTCGGCAGGGTCAGCTACCGGCACACCCGAAGCACTCCATACTGTATTCCATGCTTTGTCCGTTAAGTTTGTGGCGGATACGGGATCCAGTATGCCATAACGGTTCTGAATTGCAGTATGGTTCGTCCATGCTGCTGCGGCAGTTTTTTTGGCCTGGAAGGTCAGATCGTTTGGTGCATGCTGGCTGTTGTAAATCGGAGCTATATCGGAAGCCGACATCGCGATCGCAAAGTCAGAAACCACAAAACGATCTTCAGCATCTTCCGCTGCGTCGACTGTATTTTCTATTGCCAGGGCAAACAGATACTGGTTGATCGGAGCCGGACTCTGAATCAGGTTCCTGAATGCAGTCAGGTTTGCCGATGTAGGCAATTCGAAAGTAATATCCCAAAGGCCGGTAACGGTAGGAGTCGCACGGGTCAACAGCGGAGTGGCACGCACTGCTGCGGAAGCGTATACGTAGTCGTTGATCTGTGCATTGGCATCGCTTCGGATCAGTTTGATCTTATCGAGCATCTTGCTTAGATCGGCATTTGCAGGACTTACCTTAACGGTGATTTTCACACCGGCCGTGGCTTGTCTCTGCCCCGATACGAAAGTGATGGCGTTTGCCACACCGGCAGCAAAGGTATAATTCACTCTTGCAGGGGTAGTGGTGAAATCAAGATCTCTGTCCCTCATATTCCAGTCGTCACCCTCATAATCGAAGCTGATTTCCGTGATCATGCTGTTGATCTTGGCAAAGTCCAACACATTGAGAGCAGCGTCAATGTCATCGATTCTGTCGGAAAGATCATCGATATCCACGTTGGCTGCAGCAAGGTCCGTTTTGACGGCATTGATGGCATCCACTAAATTATCCGGACTGCCAGCCTTCAGGTATTTGTCCAGGATAGCCTGTTGCAGGGCAATAGCAGCTTTGTTGGCGGCTATCTGTAGTTCTGCTTTATCCAGGTCGGTTCCCATTGTGGTCACATTGCCTTGCAAGACCGTGATCAATGCAGCCTGAGCAACAATCTTATCGTTCAGATCTTTCAATGTGCCGGTGTAACCACCTTTCAGTGCATTGAGCAGGTTGGTTGCTTCGGTCTTGGCAGAGTTGATCGCTTCTGTTTTAGCAGCAGCCACGGCGGCAGCTACTTCGCTGTCAGTTGCCGCAGCGGCAATTTGCGTCTTCAGCGTATTCAACTCCGTAACGGCAGCTTCCAGCGAACTTTTGGCAGCAGCAAGATTCGTATCCAATCTGCTGATGTCATCATCATAGTCTTTACATGAGGTAACTGTCACAAATGCGCCAATTACTGCAAAGAGAAAAAACTTAAAAAACAACTTTTTTTTCATACATTCATAAATTTTAAAAATAATACATGGAAATATTTTACAAGATGTTCTCTATTTGTTGGGAATCAGTTTGTGTTTCTCGATAAAAAAATCGCTTGCCGACGCTTTCAGACGGCTGAGAAAATAACCGGCTGAGGGTTTGAGGGAGTAGGGCTGTTGTTTGGCAGTCATCTCCCTTTCCCTGTGATAACCGGCTTTGATCGGTTGGAAATTCGGCACATAGGTTACTTCCACCGCGCCAAATTCAATCGTGTCGTCCGTATTGGCAAACACCATACATACTTTCAATAAGAGGCTGTTTGCTGCAATCACGTTGCAGGCTGACTCAATGGTACATCCGGAGGGGATCGATGCGCCGACGGGTTCATTGTGCACCACCGTTGCCGAGAGAGGAGAGCTCTGTTCTATCAGCCGGATAAGTGATATATGACTCTCAAGACCGGTTCGGTGACAGGCAAGCTGAAACCGGGTGATCAGGCTTCCCCGGGTGATGGGGAGCATCATGTAGATCCATTTCTTATCCCCTGCTTCACTGACCGTTACCGTGGTGCCGGGATGCATGACCGACGGGTATTCCAGTCGGATGGTCGGATCTCCGGTCACAAAACCCACTCCGTGAAGAAGCAGCGTTTGTTCGCGGTTCAGGTTTTTTCTGGAAACAGTCTGTTTTGTCTCATTCATTTTGTTGTTTGTTGAGGGGTCTTTTTTTTGTCCGTAGGGTATTTTTTGCCCCTTTTACGCATCGGTATCCCCTGTTTGTTCGAAATGCACGGACTGCAATGTTTTTCTTAATTCGGGTGAAGGAGTGAATACCACCCGCATGTTTTTGATGTGGTCAGCCGTGAATTTCTCCGGAGAGGATGCCCCTTCACTGGAAAGAGACAAGCGGAGAGTTCCGAAATTGTTTAAGTTGACACTATACCCTTCAATCAGATACCGGGGGATCTCGTCAATCATGTTTTCAAGGACATTCATTACTGCCCCCCTGGTGAGCGAAGACTTTCCCGCTATTCCCTTGCTCAGCTGGTAATTGTTGATGGTTCCTGATTTTACCGGACTGGCATACCATTTACGTTTGGTTTCCGGTTCGAGCGGATTGGCCTTTTGTATCAGTCTGTACTTCATATCGTTATTTTATTTGTTTTTCGTTCATCTGACAGAGAAGAAAGGATTTTGCCGGTGAAGGGTGAAAGGTTCAGCACATTTCTTATGTCTGTACGCCGATGATGCGCTGAACGTATGCTTTTCATTTTCCTTTTTCCTGTTTCTTTGGTTCTAACCGCTTGGAAAAATTGAGTTCTCCTTTTATCCGTGTTTTTTTTCGATGACAAACTTACGTTTTTCGCCATTCAGTAGTTAGGACATATTTTGTAAAAAA
>JAQVWR010000073.1:6046-8899 GCA_028709605.1 Proteiniphilum sp. | reverse complement strand
GGGAAAACTGGAAACGGGCGACAACAGTTTCTACCCTTTCGACGGCAACAAGTTCATCGCTTATATTCCCACCGACATGCAGAATGAAAACCTGAAATGGGAAACCACGGAACAATATAATGTGGGGCTCGATCTCGGCTTCTGGAACGACAGAGTAAGCATCATTGCCGATTATTATATCAAAAACACCCGTGACCTCTTACTGGAGGCCGACCTGGCACCCTCTTCGGGTTATGCTTCCGCCATGATGAATATCGGAGAACTGCAAAACAGCGGGTTTGAATTTTCCGTACAGACCGTCAATGTGAAGACAGGTAATTTCCTGTGGAATACAGCATTCAATATCTCGTTCAACAAAAATGAAATCACCAAACTCAATGACAAACAGATTGCCATGACCAATTCGATCTATTGGGACAATAAATACAGGACGATGCCCGCCTATATCAGTCCCATTGGCAGCCCTGCCGGATTGATGTACGGGTATCTCTATGAAGGCACCTACAAAAAAGATGATTTCACGATCACCGACAACAACGGTACAGAGGTATATACTCCCAAGGAAGGTGTGATACTATATTCTAATGAATCAAGACCCGGTGATCCCCGGTATGCCGATATCAACCACGACGGCGTGATCAACGATGCCGATAAAACGATCATCGGAAAAGGCCATCCCAACGCCATCGGGGGATTGAACAACAGCTTTACCTACAAAAACGTGGACTTCAGCTTTTTCTTCCAGTTCAGTTTCGGAAATGACATCTTGAATGCCAACCGGATGGTATTTGAGAATCCTGCCGGTAAAAGGCATACGAATATGTTCGCCAGCTATGCCGACAGATGGACCGAAACAAATGCAACCAGCAACATTCCCCGGTCACGGGCGGTGGGTTCACAGGAATACAGCAGCTTATATATCGAAGACGGCTCATTTATCCGATTGAAATCGCTTTCGCTGGGCTATACCTTTGCCCCTCAATTGCTGTCACAACTCCATATCGCGGCAGCAAGAGTCGCTTTCTCGGCAGAAAACCTGTTCACCATTACCTCTTACTCTGGCAACGACCCGGAAGTATCCACCCGAAACAGTGTGCTGACACCCAGCTTCGACTGGTCACCCTATCCGCGTTCCAGAAACTATGCCCTATCACTGAATATCACATTTTAAAGCAAAACAATGATGAAAAATATACCTTTTATACTCCTGTTTCTCTTTACTTGGGGGGCATGCAGTGACTTTCTTGACACCCGTGCCTATGACTTTGTGTCACCGGAAGATTTTTATCAGACTGAAAATGATGCCCAGATGGCTTTGGCCGGAGTCTATTCGGCACTGGCTACAGAAGATGTATACGGGAACAGGTACTCCTGCATGATCTCCAACGTGGATGACCTCAGTTTCTACGTACGCCCCTCCACACAAACCGTTTCCCGTGTCTTCGGAAATGACCACAACACCAGTGATACCGATATTTATAATGCCTGGACGGCTATCTACAAGGGAATTGAAAGTGCCAATATCCTGCTGGAAAGAATCGAAAACAGCAAGATGGAAGAAACGGTCAAAAGAAGGATTATTGGCGAAGCCAAATTTCTGAGGGCCTACCTTCATTTCCTTGCGGTACAAGCCTGGAAAGAGGTGCCTATTCGAAAAGAATCCTTTAAAGATGTTGCGAAATCGGCTTTGCCTTCCACGCCACAGGCTGATGCGCTCGACTGGATCATCCGCGAAATGGAAGAGACCCTGCCCATGGTCGATGACCAGGCGTATGACCGCAGCCCCTCCCATGTAAAAAAGAGCGTGGTGGAAGGGGTATTGGCCAGAGTATGCCTCACAAGGGCCGGATATCCCACCAACGGAGGGAAACCCTATTTCGAGAAAGCGGCAACCTATGCCAAATCGGTCAAGGATTCCCACAAACACAGCCTCAACCCCGATGTCTATGAGATGTGGAAACGCATGGCCAGTGATCGCTACGACACCGAATATAACGAATCAATGTGGGAAGTAGAATTCATTGGCGCTCGTGAACTGGATGGAAACTGGACGAACGGCCGTATCGGAAACGTCATCGGCAACATCCAGAAAAACGGATCGACCGAAGGGCTGGGTTACAGCTACTGGTTCTACGGCGGATCGCTGATACTCTGGGACCTGTTCGACAGCAACGACAAGCGGAGGGATCTCACAATGGCCCCCTACCAGATCAACAACAAAGATCAATACGTTTACTGGAAAAACAATCAAATCGTACAGCGTGCTTGTGGCAAATACCGCAGGGAGTGGGAAACAATTAAACCAAGACACAAGAACTATACCCAGGAAAATTACCCGATCATCCGATATGCCGATCTATTGCTGATGCTGGCCGAAGCAGAAAATGAGGCAAACCAGTCACCGACCCCCCTGGCATACGAGGCAATCAACACGGTAAGGGAGAGAGCCGGCATCGAACCGTTGTCCGGGTTATCGTATGCAGCATTTCAACAGGAAGTACGGGATGAAAGAGGCAGGGAACTCTGTTTCGAATCTCTCCGCAGATATGATTTAGTGAGGTGGGGAATTTATACCGATGCCATTCAGGCCCTGGGGGCAGTTACCTATGACAGCCGTTGGCCAGGGGGAAGCAACTATTCCACCGCCAGGGCTTTTGCCGAAAGAACCCAAAAGAAACATGAGTATCTGCCCATTCCTTTGAAGGAGCTGGCCATCAATACCGAGTTAAAACAGAACCCTTTGTGGTAATTTCAACCTTCTAACGAGCAACAACAAAATGAAACAGATCATATCCATTCTATTTTTCATTCCTCTCTTCTTTATATCATCCTGTGAGGATATCCTGAAGGATG
>JAQVWR010000073.1:0-5946 GCA_028709605.1 Proteiniphilum sp. | reverse complement strand
GGAGAACAGTCTCTCTTGTGGCACTGGCATGCGGAAAATGCGACGATTATCTTCTCTGATACGACAATCCACGGGAGCGCTGCCTTCTTCGACCAGAGAAGCGGCGTCAAACTGTGGCTGTACAACGAGACTCCTCTTTCGCAGCCCCTTCTCTTCCGGTTCAGAGATGCAGACGGATCCGTGCAGTACCAGTTCTTTTTCAATCTGAATTTCAGCGGCTGGAGAGCTGCCTGGATCGCCTATAGCGATATGTGGACGGCGGACGGAGGAAAGACATCGCAACAGGAGGTGGTTTCCATGGAAATAGTCTCCCCGGACCATGTGCCCTCCGGTAAGATATGGATCGACCGCGTCGATTTTACACATTCCGTCGACAGACAAGCGACACCCGATGCACAGATCCCGGAGAATAACCGCCATCTCGACCGGGAGATATGGCACTGGGGGCTGCTCCATAAATGGGAGCAACAGGAGCATGTTGGCCAATTGCCACAGCATGTTACACCGGAGGAGTCGTCAGAGCTGACCAGGGTATACGGGCGGGTGAAACAGCTGCTCAAAAAGAAGAGTCTGTCGGAAAATGAAAAAGAAGACCTGCGAAGGCTGGTAGCACTTTTTGCCATTTCCGATGACGGGACCAAAGGTGCACCGCTCATGCAAAACGACAATGCAGAGGAGGGAGATGTCCACTTCGGACAACTGAACCGCCTCATTGACCTGACTGCAAGAGGATGGTATATGGACGGGGATCAGGAGATGAAAGAGATGTTTGTGAAAACCGTCCGCTACATGCTGCAACAGGGATTTGCCTATGAAAGCGGCATGGGGACCAATCACCACTATGGCTACCAGATCAGGGATCTGTTCGGTGCGGTCTGGTGGATGGAAGATGTACTGCGAGAAAACAACCTGTGGGAGGAAACCAGAAAAGCGGTCACTTACTGGAGCGGCCTGCAGGAGACGCGACAGCCGTTTAATCCGTTGAGGGATGAGATTACCGATTCATGGAACACATTGCTGATCCCCCGGCTGGCCTGTGCACTGATGGGGGATACGCAACACGAACAGTTGAGAGACATGACCGCCCTCTCCCGCTGGGTCAACGGCTCCTTGCGCTTCTCCCCGGGTACTATCGGAGGGATCAAGGTTGATGGCACCGCTTTCCATCATGGCGGACACTATCCCGCCTATTCGGTTCCGGGTATGGCCTATGTGGGGAGATACCTCTATTGTGTGAATGACACCCGGTTTACTTTAAACGAAAAAGCCTTTTCGGTGCTGAAATTCGGGCTGTTATCCCTTTCGAGGCAGACCAACCTGAGAGACTGGGGCATCGGCGTATCGGGAAGGCATCCCTTTAATGGATCCATCCCCAGGAACGGGGTACTGACATATGCCTATGCGGCCATGGTACCTGCCGAAACGGACAGGGAGCTGGCGGGCGAGTACCTTCGTCTGCTGGAAGGTATGAAAAGGGAAAGAGAAGAGAATCAACTGATCCGCAAATTCATTGCCGAAGGAATCATGCCGAACAATCCTCCCAAAGGCTTCTTTGTCTATAACTATGCCTCACAAGGTATCTACCGTTATCAAAACAAAATGATCAGCTTCAAAGGGTTCTCCCGCAACATCTGGGGCAGTGAGATCTATGCGAGGGACAATCGTTTTGGCAGATACCAGAGTTACGGATCCATCCAGATCATCGGGTCACCCTCAGAAAAAGGGGTTCACAACGAGTTCCCCGTCACGGAAGAAGCCAGCCGGTATCATGAGGCCGGCTGGGACTGGAACAGAAACCCGGGAACCACCACCATTCACCTTCCTCTCGATCTGCTCAACTCTCCCTTTTCGGGAAGCGACATGCTCCGTCAACCGGAATCGTTCGCAGGAGCTACACACCTGAAAAACGGCACCTTCGGGATGTTTGCCATGAAACTGGGTGAACGGGAGCGTAAAAACTTCACACCCTCCTTCCACGCACAGAAATCGGCCTTTGTGTTCGGCAACAGGATCATTGCTGTCGGGACAGCCATACGGAATGAAAACGGTGAGTATCCAACCGAAACAACCCTTTTTCAACAAAGCCTGACCACACAAAACGAACCGATAGTCATCAATGGAAAAAAAATAAAGGCCTTCCCCTTTCACCTGTCCCCAGAGGAGAACAGCAAGGAGCATCTCCTCATCAAAAGCATTACCGGAGACCACTTTTATATCCCTCCGGGACAATCATGGGTGATCGAAAAAAAATGGCAGGAGTCCAAAGAGAACAAGCGGATGAAACCCACCCGGGGCATGTTCGCCACCGCCTATTTCAATCACGGAAAAGCTCCCCGCAACCAGTCATATGAATATATGATCTTACTGGATGCCCTTCCTGCACAACTTTCCCGCGTGAAAAAAGGAGAGAGCGGATATGCAGTGAAGCGGAAAGACGAAATCGCACATATTGTGCTGGATCAAGAGAGCAACACAAGAGGATATGCCCTCTTTGAAGAGCTCACCGATTCAGATGATGAGTACCTGTTGAGAGGCGACAGGGAGATCATGATCATGATGCAGCCCGAAGGAGAGGAACTGATGATCAGCGTCTGTGATCCCGATATCCATCTGGGTGAATATATCTATACCACCCCGGCAGAAAGCCGGCCGGTCACCAGGCAGATCACGCTGAAAGGAAGATACCGACTGTCGGCCATGAGTGACTCGGTATCGCTGTCTGCTTCCGACAATTGGACCGTGATCAGGGTCACCTGCCGCCATGGCATACCTGTGGAGTTCACCCTGAAAAGAATCCTTTCAGACCACCTTTCCCCCGCAACAACAAAGACGGCCGGGATCCAATCAGGAAATGACCGAAACAGTACAAACAAGAATCACAAACAACAATAAAGCACAACAATGAAAAAGGTGACCCTCCTGTTCCTGTGTACCGCTATGCTGACTGCCTGCAACCAAAGAAGTGAATCCGAACAACCGTCCGATAATGACCTTTTGTTCACAGAGTTGATACAAACAGCTGAGCAGCAAATCGGCTATCAGGTAAAATTGATAGAAGAGTCAGGGAAAATAATGAATCCCAGGACGATTGAAAACGGTTATGTGCATTACATCCCGAAAGATGACTGGACAAGCGGTTTTTTCCCGGGAACCATGTTCTATATGTACGACCTGACGAAGGAGAAGAAGTGGATGGATGCAGGAATCAAATATACCGAAGACTTAGACACGATTAAGCATCTCAAATGGCACCACGACGTGGGATTCATGATCAACTCCAGCTTTGGAAATGCATTCCGGGTCACAAACAATGAGACATACAAAGAGGTGATCGTAGAGGCGGCCCGTTCACTGGCAACCCGTTTCCGCCCTGCTGCCGGAGTGATCCAGAGCTGGGATGAAGACCGGGGATGGCAGGGCCGGCGGGGATGGATGTGCCCGGTGATCATCGACAACATGATGAATCTGGAACTGCTGTTTAAGGCAACCCGGCTCTCCGGTGATTCCACCTTCCACAAAATGGCAGTATCCCATGCAACCCGGACAATGGAAAATCATTACCGAAATGACGGGAGTTGTTATCACGTGGTCGACTACGACAAAGAAACAGGAGGAGTGAGAAGCAAACAGAACGCTCAGGGTTATGCACAGGAATCAGCCTGGGCAAGAGGGCAGGCATGGGGCCTTTACGGCTTTACCGTCGCCTACAGGTATACGCACGATGAACGCTATCTCACCATGGCAGAGAAGATCTATCACTTCATTTTCACCCATCCCAACCTACCGGAAGACCTCGTCCCTTATTGGGATTTCAACGCACCCAATATCCCCAACGAGCCACGCGATGCTTCGGCAGCTGCCGTCACCGCCTCGGCTCTCTATGAACTGGCCGGCTTCGGAATGGATGGCTATCAAGAAAAAGCGGACCAGATCATGGCCACACTTGCGGGTGATGCCTACAGAGCCATTGTCGGGACAAACGGCAACTTCCTGCTGATGCACTCGGTGGGGAGTATTCCACACGGCAACGAAATTGATGTACCACTCAATTATGCCGATTATTATTTGCTGGAGGCGCTGACCCGCAAAATAGCTGCTGAGGACAAATGATCCCAGCCATAAACCATACAACCGCCAGTGTGCCAAAATGAAAGGCGATCATGCTCAAAAAAGTTACGGAACAAGAAATATGAAAAGATCCTTATGTGTTTTTTTTAACCTGCTGTTCTTCGCTGTTACATTCTCCCACGATTACAAAGAATACAGGCACGAAGCCATTCTTTCGTTTGAAGAGAGGAACACTCCGACCGTGCATGACAAAAACTCCACCTTGTCGATCTCGCAGGATCACTTTAAACATCTTTCTCACAGCCTTCAGTGGTCGTGGAACAGCCCCGACTCGTACTGGAGCATCCGTGAGCAGATCCACTACATCATCCCCCAATCAGCTTCCGACCCGAGGATCTCTACCTTCCTCTTCTGGATCTATTCCGCCAAGCCGATAGAAAATGGAAAGATGAGGGTGGAATTCCTGAAAGAAGGAAAGGTGGCATCCCATTTTGAATATGGCCTTCATTTCTCCGGATGGAGAGGTGCCTGGATCGCCTTCGACAGGGATATGGAGGGACAACCGCTGGAAGAAATGGATGAGGTGCGTTTTTCCGTTCCCGGCGTCCCCTCCGGCACCCTTTTTTTTGACCATCTGATCCTCTCTTCCATGCAGGATGCAAGACACCATACCGCCGATGTGCAGGCTCCGTTCATCAACGCCGGGACAACCAGTCACTGGCTGATCCTGAACCAATCATGGAACGCGGCTTTCGACCTGCCACTGAAAGAGATCACGCCAACAGAAATCGATGCGATTCTGTCGATTGAAGAGCGAGTGAAAGCATATTTGCTGGAAAACAGAAAGGCGAAGAGTCTGAACAGCCTCAAAAAAGAGGTAGAAGCATATCAGATCACGACGAACGATGACGGAACAGTCAAAGGGGTTCCCATATTCTTCGAGCGGTACGGCGAAGCATACGAGATGTTCGGTGCAGAGAATTACCAACTGATCTACAACAATCCCATGGGATTGAAACAGTTCAACAGCACCCTTCTCGACCTATCCCTGACCTATCATCTATCCGAAGATATGGCGGAAAAAAAAGAAATAGAAGAGCTCTATATCCAAATGATCCGCCACCTGCTCGACCAGGGGTTTCAGTCAGGCAGCGCCCTGGGAACGCTTCATCACTTGGGATACAGCATGCGGGATTATTACCCGGCCGTGTTCCTGATGTCCGAAGTGCTGGCACGCCACCATCTCAAAGAGACCTTGCAACAGGCCATGGAGTGGTTCGCCGGTACCGGTGAGGTGAAGAAAAAACCCCAGACAGCCGGCATGGATGTAGATGCGTTCAACACCAATCTGATCGCCCGTCTGACCAGTATTCTGATGATCGATTCCCTGCCTGAGAAAGCACGCTACCTCTACGCTTTTAACCGGTGGCTGGAAAACGGATACCAATATGCGGACGGCACCAGAGGCACCTTTAAGATTGACGGCACCATGTTTCACCATCGCCATCACTATCCCGCTTATGCCGTCGGGGGACTGCAGGGCGCTGTGGAGGCTGTTTATCTGCTGAGAAACACACCCTTTAAAATATCGGAACAGAGTCACCGGATCTTAAAAAATGCCCTTCTGTCCATGCGCCTCTACACCAATCTGCGCACATGGCCTCTCTCTCTGTCGGGCAGACACCCCGACGGGGAAGGAAGACTGGATCCGGAACACTTCAGGCTGCTCGCCTTTGCCGGCTCACCCGATCGGGAGGAGGAGATCGACCGGGAGTTAGCCGGGGCCTATCTCCGACTTGTTGCAGAGAAGAGAGACAAAGCCGATATCCTGGTCCGTAAAGGTTTTTCACCCGAGAACTCGCCCAATGGCAACTGGAC
>JAQVWR010000072.1 GCA_028709605.1 Proteiniphilum sp. | reverse complement strand
ATCGTTGCCCGTGTTGATAAAATGGGAAATAATGTCCTTTTTTATTTGAATGTTTTTCGGGCTTTTGTCGCTTTTGAAGAAGAGATTCTTTACCATGCTGTTTTGCTTGTGAATAAACGGAGTTCTTCACAAAATTACGAATATTTTCGAATAAATAAAAAGTTATAAGAATAATGTAGTTGTAGGGGGGGAAATTCTTTCATTTCAGTCATTATTATTTCATTTTTATAAATTATTTCGACACCTTTGTGTGATGAAACTGTTTGGATCTTTTTCCGGATAAGGGAAAAGAGATCAGAGACTTAAAATAATAGCGCCGTGAATTACTTTTATCTTGTACCGGCAGCATCCATTGCTGCGTTGATTTTTGCCCTTTACTTTTTTAAAAGGATGATGAGAGAGAGTGAAGGAACGGAGAAAATGAGCACTATTGCCCGCTATGTACGGGAGGGGGCTATGTCCTACCTGTCGCAGCAATACCGCGTGGTGATGATCGTTTTTATTGTCCTTGCACTTTTGTTTAGCGTGATGGCCTTTTTCGGGTTACAGAACCGATGGGTTCCTTTTGCTTTTCTTACCGGCGGTTTTTTCTCGGGGCTGGCCGGGTTCTTTGGCATGAAAACCGCCACCTATGCCTCGGCACGGACGGCCAATGCGGTGCGCCGTTCCCTGAACAGCGGACTGCAGATCGCTTTCCGGTCGGGGGCCGTGATGGGGCTGGTGGTGGTCGGCCTTGCCCTGTTCGATATTTCGGCATGGTATCTGATCCTGGATCATTTTGTGAAGGATGTCGACAGCGGGCACAAGCTGGTGATGATCACCACCACCATGCTTACCTTCGGCATGGGTGCCTCCACGCAGGCGCTGTTTGCCCGTGTGGGCGGCGGCATCTACACCAAGGCGGCCGATGTGGGAGCCGACCTGGTGGGCAAGGTGGAGGCGGGCATCCCTGAGGATGATCCCCGCAATCCCGCCACCATCGCCGACAATGTGGGCGACAATGTGGGGGACGTAGCCGGTATGGGTGCCGACCTCTACGAATCCTATTGCGGCTCCATCCTCTCTACGGCGGCACTGGGGGCGTCTGCCTTTGTGCTGAACCCTTCGATGCAGGCGAAGGCGGTCTTTGCGCCGATGATCATTGCCGCCATCGGCGTCTTTCTCTCCATCTTCGGGATCTTTCTGGTGAGGACCCACGAAAAAGCTTCGATGAAACAGCTGATGAATGCGCTCAACAGAGGGGTGCACGCGAGTGCCCTGCTGATTGCCGCCGCCACCTTCGGCATCCTCTACCTGCTGGGCTTCAGGAACTGGATCGGACTCTCCTTCTCGGTGATCGCGGGCCTGCTGGCGGGGATCATCATCGGCCAGGGTACGGAATACTTCACCTCGCATTCCTATCGCCCTACGAAGATGATCGCTGAGAGTGCGCGGACAGGACCTGCCACGGTGATCATTGCCGGCATGGGCAACGGTTTCATCTCTACGGTGATCCCGGTGGTCACCATTGTGGCGGCCATCCTGCTCTCCTACCTGTCGGCCATTCGTTTCGATGTGCAGCATATGATGCGTGCGGAAAATCTGAGCCTGGGGCTTTACGGCATTGCCATCGCAGCGGTAGGGATGCTCTCCACGCTGGGGATCACCCTGGCCACCGATGCCTACGGGCCCATTGCCGACAATGCGGGCGGAAACGCCGAGATGAGCGGCCTGGAGCCGGAAGTGCGCAGGCGCACCGACGCCCTGGATGCGCTGGGCAACACCACTGCCGCTACCGGCAAAGGCTTTGCAATTGGATCGGCAGCGTTGACGGCCTTGGCGCTGATGGCCTCCTACATGGAGGAGATCCGCATCGGCATGCTGCGGCTGGGACACAGCCTGCTGTCGTTTGCCGACGGTGAGACGGTGGAGGTGGCAAAGGCCAGCTTTGTCGATTTTATGAACTACTACCAGGTGACGCTGATGAACCCCAAGGTGCTGGCCGGCATTTTTCTCGGCTCCATGATGGCGTTCCTCTTCTGCGGGCTGACCATGAATGCGGTGGGAAGGGCAGCGCAGAAGATGGTGGAGGAGGTACGCCGCCAGTTTCGTGAGATCAAGGGGATCCTGACCGGCGAGGCTACGCCCGACTATGCTCTCTGTGTGGAGATCTCCACTAAAGGAGCGCAGCGGGAGATGTTGCTCCCTTCGTTGCTGGCCATTGCCGTGCCGGTGCTGACGGGATTGCTGCTGGGTGTGCCGGGCGTGCTGGGACTACTTGCCGGGGGGCTGGGAGCCGGTTTTGTTCTGGCCGTCTTTATGGCCAACACGGGGGGAGCCTGGGACAATGCCAAGAAATATATCGAAGAGGGTCATCTGGGCGGCAAGGGGAGCGAGGCGCACAAGGCCACCGTGGTGGGAGATACGGTGGGGGATCCCTTCAAGGACACCTCCGGTCCGTCGCTGAACATCCTGATCAAGCTGATGAGCATGGTCTCCATCGTGATGGCCGGATTGACGGTAGCGTGGAGTATGCTTTAAGACGGCTCTTTTAGCGATTATTATTATTTGGAAGCCTTGCCGTTCGGGAAGTTTTTGTATATTTGATGCCTGAAAAAATCACCCTGTGATCGATAGTCATCAAACATCAAATACAACAACTATGAGCTTTTTAACAAACGACAAACTGACAATTGTAGGAGCTGCCGGCATGATCGGTTCCAATATGGTTCAGACAGCAGCCATGATGCGTTTAACCCCCAACATCTGTCTCTATGATCCCTTTGCCAAGGGATTGGAAGGGGTAGTGGAAGAAATGCGCCATTGCGGGTTTGAAGGGGTGAACTTCACATGGTCGACCGACGTGAAGGAGGCCTTTACCGGGAGCAGGTACATGATCTCTTCCGGTGGGGCACCCCGCAAAGATGGTATGACCCGTGAGGATCTGCTGAAAGGAAATGCTGAGATTGCCGCCCAGCTCGGGAAAAATATCAAAACGTACTGTCCCGATCTGAAGCACCTGACCATCATTTTCAACCCTGCCGACATCACCGGTCTGGTCGCGTTGATCTATTCAGGGCTGAAACCGTCGCAGGTGACCACCCTGGCTGCGCTCGACAGCACCCGTCTGCAGAGCGAGCTGGCGAAGCACTTTGGTGTGGAGCAGAGCCAGGTGACCGGTGCCCGCACTTACGGCGGCCATGGGGAGCAGATGGCTGTCTTCGCCTCTACGGCGAAGGTGAACGGTAAGCCGTTGAGCGGTCTCATCGGGACGGATGCCCTGACCGCTGAGGCATGGGCTGAGCTGAAGCAGCGCGTCACCAAGGGAGGTGCCAACATCATTAAGCTGCGCGGCCGCTCTTCGTTCCAGAGCCCTGCCTACGCATCGGTTGAGATGATCCGTGCCGCCATGGGCGGTGACGCGTTCCGCTGGCCTGCCGGCTGCTACGTGGACACCCCCGAATTCGGGCACATCATGATGGCGATGGAGACTAAGCTCAACAAGAACGGTGTCTCTTTCGGCAAGGTGAAGGGAACCGATGCCGAGATCGCCGAGCTGAAGCAGAGCTACAGCCACCTGGTGAAGCTGCGTGACGAGGTAATCGCCATGGGGATCATTCCCGCGATAGATCAGTGGAACAGCGTCAACCCGAACCTGTAAGCGACACAATTAGCAACAGATCAAAAAGAAAGACGGCTCGACGGCCGTCTTTCTTTTTAGGTGTGCAGCGGCCGTCGCTGGCCCGCACGCTGGGGGAGATGATCCGCGAAGAGCTGATCGCGCTTCACCAGCGGGAGCTGAGGGTGCTCGACAGGGGAGCGCTGGAAGCGCTGGTCTGACTGGCGCGGTGGGTATGGCTGAGAGTGGTCCCGTGTGTGGGAACCTGTCACCGATTGATGTCAGTTCTTCTTTTCCGGTTTGAGCAGGATGCCCAGTTCGTCGAGCTGTTCCTGTTCCACGCGGGAGGGCGCATCGATCATCATGTCGCGTCCCGCGTTGTTCTTGGGGAAAGCGATGCAGTCGCGGATGCTGTCGAGTCCCGCGAAGATGGAGACAAAGCGGTCCAGGCCGAAGGCGATGCCACCGTGGGGAGGAGCGCCGTACTGGAAGGCGTTCATCAGGAATCCGAACTGCTCCTGAGCCTTCTCTTCGGTGAAGCCGAGCACGGAGAACATCTTCTTCTGCAGGCCGCTGTCGTGGATACGGATCGATCCGCCGCCGATCTCCACGCCGTTGATCACTATGTCGTAGGCGTTGGCGCGCACGGCCGCCGGGTCGCTGTCGAGCAGGGCGATATCCTCCGGTTTGGGAGAGGTGAAGGGATGGTGCTTCGCGAAGAAGCGGTTCAGCTCCTCATCTTTCTCCAGCAGGGGGAAGTCCACCACCCAGAGACAGCGGTAGTTGTTTCTGTCGCGCAGTCCGAGGCGCGATCCCATCTCGAGGCGCAGCTCAGAGAGTTGTTTCTGTGTTTTTTCCGTTTCGCCGGCCATCACCAGGATCAGGTCGCCCGGTTTGGCGTTGCAGCGGTCGGCCCATTTCTTCAGATCCTGTTCGCTGAAGAACTTGTCGACCGATGATTTGAGTGTTCCATCCTCGTGGTAGCGGAGGTAGATCAATCCTTTGGCACCCACCTGGGGCCGTTTTACAAAGTCGGTCAGCCCGTCCAGCTGCTTACGGGTATAAGAGGCGCAACCTTCGGCGCAGATGGCCCCCACATATTCGGCCGTGTCGAACACCCCGAAGTTGTGTCCCGTAGTGAGATCCTTGATCTCGGTGAAGGTCATCCCGAAGCGGGTGTCAGGCTTGTCGGAGCCATAGAGGCGCATGGCATCGGCGTAGCTGATGCGGGGGAAGTCGGGGATATCGATCTCTTTGATGGTTTTGAAGAGATGCTTCGTCAGTCCCTCGAAGAGGGAGAGCACATCCTCCTGCTCTACGAACGACATCTCGCAGTCGATCTGGGTGAACTCCGGCTGGCGGTCGGCGCGCAGGTCCTCATCGCGGAAGCACTTCACGATCTGGAAGTAGCGGTCGAAACCGGATACCATCAGCAGCTGCTTGAAGAGCTGGGGTGATTGCGGCAAGGCGTAGAACTCGCCCTGGTTCATGCGGGAGGGCACAATAAAATCGCGTGCCCCTTCGGGTGTAGATCCGATCAGTACCGGGGTCTCCACCTCCAGGAAGCCTTGTTCGTCGAGGTAGCGGCGTGTCTCGAACGCCATTCTGTGCCGCAGCTCTAAGTTCCGGCGCACCACGTTGCGGCGCAGGTCGAGGTATCGGTATTTCATCCGCAGCTCGTCTCCGCCGTCGGTTTCCGTTTCGATGGTGAAGGGAGGGGTCTTGGATGCGTTGAGCACCTTGAGTGCCGAGGCGATGATTTCGATCTCGCCGGTGGAAAGATTGGGGTTTTTGCTGGAGCGCTCCTGCACCCTGCCGGTCACCTGTATCACCCACTCGCGTCCCAGCTTGTTGGCCTGGTCGCAGAGGGAGGTATCCACCTCCTGGTTAAAGGAGAGCTGCGTGATGCCGTAGCGGTCGCGCAGGTCGATAAAGGTCATCCCTCCCATCTTCCGGATGTGTGAGACCCATCCTGCCAAAGTCACCTCCCTGTTTGCATCGGCCAGCCGCAGCTCGCCGCACGTGCTGTTTCTGTACATAAAAGATATCTGTTGCGTAATATTAGCTTTTCGATCAGCAAAGGTACATAATTCTTGCGGGAAATGAATGGGCAGGCAAAAAAAGCAGGGAAGTTTTGATTCCCAATGAAAATAATCTTATCTTTGCGCCCGTCTTTGCAAGAAAGTACCATCGGGGTGTAGCGCAGTCCGGTTAGCGCACCTGCTTTGGGAGCAGGGGGTCGCGAGTTCGAATCCCGCCACCCCGACGTTGAAAATCAAACACTTATCTGTATATGCAGGTAGGTGTTTTTTTCTTTACAGGTAATCAAGAAGCTTTTGATCGTTGACTTTAGCACATCTCACACATTTGTACAGGCAATAATCTGATATTGAATAGTTAAAAGGTGGTCAAGGTGAACATATATATAGAGAGATTGTTTAATATGGTATATTAAAATAGGATATGAACGATTAAAGCTTGATCAGATGGATAATTCAATCAACAGTATGTCACAGATAGAAGAGTATCTGGGACAGGAAGCAGAAAACCTGCTGAACTACAAGGCTACATGTATACCCAAAGACAGATTGACTTTGCCCGGCCCCACGGTAATAGATCATGTTTTTGGCATTTCGGATCGGAATGTACAGGTACTGAAAAGTTTGTCTTCCATTTATCAACACGGGCGGCTTGCGGGTACCGGTTATTTGTCTATTTTGCCGGTTGATCAGGGTATTGAACATACTGCTGGCAGTTCGTTTGCCCCCAATCCTGATTATTTTGATCCGGAAAACATTATTAAACTGGCTGTCGAGGGAGGATGCAACGGGGTGGTGACAACGTTTGGCGGATTGTCGCTGCATGCACGCAAATATGCACACAAAATTCCTTTTATTGTGAAAATCAACCATAATGAGCTGTTGACCTATCCCAATAAATATGACCAGGTAATGTTCGGAACCGTGAAAGAGGCTTGGAACCTGGGGGCGGCAGCCGTCGGGGCTACCATTTATTATGGTTCACAAGAATCGAACCGGCAGATCGTTGAAGTGGCGGAGGCTTTTGAGCAGGCTCATGAACTGGGAATGGCAACGGTTTTATGGTGCTATTTGCGCAACGGCAGTTTTAAGGCCAAAGAAAAAGATTATCATACGGCAGCAGACCTGACCGGGCAGGCCAATCATCTTGGTGTGACCATCAAGGCCGATCTGATCAAACAAAAACAGCCTGAGACAAACGGGGGATTTACGGCTCTTCAGTTTGGAAAAACTCACCCTGATATGTACCAAAAACTGACTTCGGATCACCCGATTGATCTTTGCCGATATCAGGTTGCCAACTGCTATATGGGGAAGATCGGGTTGATCAATTCCGGGGGTGCTTCATCTGGCGCCGATGACTTCTCACAGGCAGTACGAACAGCGGTAATCAATAAACGTGCCGGCGGCACCGGACTGATATCCGGGAGGAAAGCTTTTCAGCGCCCCATGCAGGAGGGAGTGAAACTGTTAAACCTGATCCAGGATGTTTACCTGCATCAGGAAATTACCGTAGCCTGATCATTGTCTGAGCAATCATGCCGATGGGAAAAGAAGGCTATAGCCATCCATGAATGAAATAACATAGAAATGATGTTGTTACAATCCCCTGTCAAACAAATTGCCGCCATACATGATCTTTCGGGTTATGGGCGTACATCCCTTTCTGTGGTGATTCCCATCTTGTCAACAATGGGGGTAAAAGTTTGTCCGCTGCCCACTGCGGTGCTATCATCGCACAGCAGGTTCAAAGGATACCATTTTACCGATCTTACCGATCAGATGCAACCTGTCATTGACCACTGGAAACAGTTAGGGGTAGCTTTTGATGCTGTTTACAGCGGCTTTTTAGGGTCGCATAAACAAATCTCTATTGTGCAGCACCTGATTGACACCTTTGCCAATGAAAATCAATTGGTGGTGGTGGACCCGGTACTGGGAGATAATGGCAAATTGTATGCGCCGTTTGACCAAAAAATGGTTTCAGGCATGAGATCATTGATAACAAAAGCGAATGTGATTACTCCCAATCTGACCGAGATGTTTTTACTGTTGGGCAAACCTTTCCATCCCGATGCCAGGGAGGATGAAATAAAAAAACAGATCCTTCAACTATCGGAATCAGGTCCTGATATTGTAGTGGTTACCAGTGTCCCCGATCAAACACACGGTGATCATTATTCTGTGATTGCTTACAACAAAAATGATTCCAGGTACTGGAAAGTGCCTATTGACTACATCCCGGCAGAATTTCCGGGGACAGGTGACTGTTTTACCAGTGTTTTAACCGGTTCGCTGATGCAGGGAGACAGTCTGCCGATAGCACTCGACAGGGCGGTCCATTTCATATCGTACGGGGTAAGAGCCACCTATGGTTATAATTACGATTCCAAACAGGGGATTTTGCTGGAGCGGGTGCTCAATCGGTTAAATTTTCCTATGCCGGTGAGCAGTTATGAGGTTTTTTAGTTTTGATTGTTGTCGGATTATTTTATAGCTTTAGGCCTTCAAGCTGATCGCCATGTTTGTAATACCATTTTTGATACCACAGATCTCTGATAGCAGTCCGTCTTCCGGTTAAAGATGAACGCCGAATGAATCTTTTTTTCTGTAGAGATTGATTTCCCCGCACGTTTCACCTTCTATCGAGTTAAATAAAGTTAAATAATGCCATTGACATAAGTTGTCAAATTAATCCTTTTCTTTTGTTTTTTATTTCATCTTTATTGATATGAGATTTAGACTTACTTTAAACCGTACCACAAAGCAACGCATGTTGCCCATGGATTATCAGTATTATATCAGTGCCTTGATTTATAAGGTATTGCAATATGCTGACAGAGATTTTGCTCACTTCCTTCATGAGAAAGGGTATGGACAGGATGCCCCCAATGGGCAATCATATTCAGAGTTTTAGAGTGTCAAATAAAATTTATTTTGTTATAATTTCCCATTTGTACTACCTTTATAAAAATTAATTGGAATAATCCTTGTATATGTGCAAAATCCATTTTATTTTTGGGGCATCAAATGGGATAAAACATGGAACGCTGATAACTTGTAATCTATTTACAACAAGGGTTGAAACTAAAGATAGGACAAATGTACCTCTCCATTAAAACAAGGATAGCAAGTATGTAGGAAATTGATTATGAGTCATCTTTTTTCAAATTTCAAAATATGAACGATAGGTCTATATCTGCAATTGGACATTGGCAATTGGAACAAAAGTGTGATCTCGATCCAGTGGATTTGTATATTGAAAACATGTTTCTGGGGAAAGATTATCAGATGCTGTTGTTGGTGTTTGATGTTGTCGACAGTAGTGGCGGGATGCAATGTACATATAGGGGAATTGATATAGAGAAGATAAAAAAAGAATCGGCCAGT
>JAQVWR010000071.1 GCA_028709605.1 Proteiniphilum sp. | reverse complement strand
GGAACCAAATTCAATGTCAAGTCTTATCCCAATGAGGAACAAATCACCGGAACGCTGATCGAAGGCAGAGTTGAAGTGAGCGGCCCGCAACTATCCGAAGTATTGCATCCTTATGAACAAATTACCTACCACACCAAAGAGATGACATCCTGCAAATCATATATCAGCAATGTGGAGGAAGCGATCTTTTGGATGACGAGCCGGTTCGTCTTCGAACAGGAAACACTGGGGCACATTGCCGGAATTCTGGAACGGACTTATAATGTAACGATCTCTTTTGCATCACCCGACTTACAAAAGATACAATACAGCGGAAAAATCACAAACAACAGCATGGAGAATGTGCTGAACCTTATCACCGTAGTGTCGCCGCTACAGTACAACATGACCGGGTCGCACATCGTGTTCAGTCAAAAACAAATCTATTAACGTTCTTAAAAAATGTATGCCTATGGAATAAAAACGGAAAACAACAAACCCAACTGCATGATCAAAAAGCCGGAGCAATGTGAGGGCATCACTCCGGCAGAAGATAAGCAAACTATTCCAAAAAAATAGCATCGCTTTGATAAATGCAATCATCTGCTAAACAGGATAACAGCACGACAGCGCCTTCGTAAGAAAAAACGCTGCAAATCGCATTCATACCGGTACAAAAGTACTCAATCAAAAAGAACATCGTGCAATTTTATCCTTAATTCTATCCTAAAACAAACTAAAATCTAAAAAAATCATTCTATGAACATACAAATCAAACGAATGGGCATGAGTTGCCTGCTTTTACTCTTGCTGAGTATGGGACAAAGCATCGCACAACTGACTATTTCGGCCACCCATACGGAGATAAAAAATGTACTCCGACAAATTGAGAAAAAAAGTGACTACACCTTTTTCTACAGCGATAATTTTCTGGATTTAAGCCAAAAGGTGACCATAGAAGCGAAGGATGAGACAATTGACAACATATTGCAGACACTGTTCCGTAACACAAACATTGCCTACCGGATCAACCATACGCAAATTGCCCTGTCCGAGAAGGCGGATCCGCGGCATCAAAAACCGGCCAACACGGCACAACAGCCGGCAAAAAAGACCGTTACCGGAACCATTGCCGACAAAACCGGAGAAATGATTATCGGGGCTACCATTATCGAAAAAAACAATCCCTCGAATGGCACTGTGACCGATTATGAAGGAAAATTCGCGTTGAAAGTGGCACCTGATGCGGTGTTAGAAATATCGTACGTCGGTTATATGACCGAAGAAGTGAAGGTTGCAGGGAAAAACAGCTTGCACGTCGTTTTACGAGAAGACACCAAAACATTGGAAGAGTTGGTTGTGATAGGATACGGGAAACTAAGAAAAAGCGATCTGACCGGCGCCATCTCCTCCATTGATGTCGACGAACTGGCGAAAAGAACGACCACGAATCCTGCGGAAGCGCTTCAGGGAAAAGTCTCCGGCATTAATGTACAAAAGGCAGGAGGAAATGCCGGCTCGGGGGTACAAATCAAGATCAGAGGCGTGAAAACTTTCGGAGACAACACCCCCCTCTATATCATTGACGGCTTCCCCGGTAACATCAACAACATCAACCCCCAGGATATTGAGTCGATGGAGATTCTGAAGGATGGTGCCGCAGCCGCTATTTACGGATCGATTGCCGCAAACGGGGTGGTGTTGATTACAACGAAAAGCGGCAAAAAAGGAGAAACGAAAATCGAATTCAGCTCCTATCTCAGTAGGACAGACGTTGCCAAGAAACTGGAGTTACTGAATGGGCCCGAATACCAAAAGATGCATAAACTGATGTACGATAACTGGAACATGTATGCAGGCGACAACGATCAGGTCACCCTGCCCGCTTACGTAACAAAAACTTACGGGGTAGACACTGATTGGCAGGATGCGATGTTAAGAAACGGATTCGCTCAAAATTATATGTTCGCAGTCAGAGGGGGTGCCGACAAATCCAATTATTCCATCTCATACAATCACCTGGATGAAAAAGGCATCTTTTTGGGGAACAACTACCGGCATGACAATGCCCGTGCAAAATTGAATCTGAAAAAGGGTATCTTTGACTTTGATGCAAATATCGCCTTCAAATTTACCGATAACAAACAACCGAGATACAGCCTGAAAGAGATGTATATGATCTCGCCCCTGGTGCCCATCTATGATGAAGGACAACCTTCCGGTTACGGACTGACAAATTTTGACGGGATACCCAATAACAGGAATGTGATGGCAGACTATTTTTTTCGATCTTCATCGAACAAAAAATATCACACCACTGCAAATATCGGCATCGATATGCAACTCACCGACTGGCTCAACTTCCGCACCAGCTACGCTTACAGAGGAGAGCATGAACGAAGCATGTGGCACGAACCGGTTTATGTAGCAGATATCCGCTCAAAGACCGAATTTCCCAATCATGAAGAATATGCCGGTTATTGGGAAGAACAAGTATTTGACAATGTGCTTTCTTTCAATAAAATGATCGATAAACATTCTGTGAATGCCATGATCGGGACTTCTCTCTCGGATGAAAAAACGAACTGGAACTCGGTGGCCGTAGAGGGAAAAACACTGATATACAAAGTGGAGGATGGAAGCTTAGTTACAGAAGAATTGCCTGCCGGTTTTTTAGACCCATATTTCTCCACCATCAGAGCGGGAAGCGGAGGTACATACAGCGGCGACGGAACAAAATGGAACTATAAAAGATCTTCATTCTTCGGCCGTTTAAACTATAACTATTCCAATAAATATTTATTTCAATTCACTGTTCGCAGAGACGGATCTTCAAAATTCGGATCCGACAGCCGTTGGGGAACGTTTCCATCCATCGCATTAGGATGGCGCCTCACCCAGGAAGAGTTCTTCCCGGAAAATACGATTTTCAGCGACCTGAAACTGCGTGCAAGCTGGGGACGCTTAGGCAATGAGATCTCCCTCGGTATGTATGATTTTCTCGCACTGATATCCACCCGAAACACCAAATATCAGGGATACGTGAAGGGCAACGGTGAGAATCCATGGCCCGGGAGTATTGCCCGTTCCCTGGAAAATAAATCCCTCAAATGGGAAACCACTGACAACAGAAACATTGGAGTGGACTTCGGACTATTCGGAACAAAATTAAGCGGCGCATTGAATTATTACAACAATGAAACATTAGACCTGCTCATCACAAAGGCGTTACCCCCTTCCGCCGGATTGAACAACCCGATCTTAAATGTGGGAAAAATGAGGAATAATGGCGTTGAAATTGAAGTAAACTGGAATGATAAGATCGACGAGCTTCACTATGGAGTCGGGTTCAATCTAAGTACCATCCATAACAAGGTGATAGCACTGGCCGACGAGAATCAGGTGTTATTTGGTGAGGGCCTTAAATACGACACGGAACATTTCCCCACACAAACAAGAGTAGGAAAGCCTATTGGTGCATTCTACCTGTATAGGACGGACGGACTGTTCCAGAATGACACAGAGGTTGCCGCCCACGTAAATCAAAAGGGGGAGCTGCTGCAACCCGATGCACACCCCGGCGACATTCGTTTTCTGGATGTCGATGGAAACGGAGCCATTGATGAAGAGGATAAAGAATATTGCGGATCAGGGATACCCAGTGTGGAAGCAAACATATCGCTGACAGCCGAATACAAAGGATTCGACCTTTCCGCACTGCTCGGAAGTGCATGGGGACACAAACTGTATAACGGGAATAAGTATTTTTACGAAGGAATGAATTCAGGCTCTAATTTCCTGAAATCCACCCTGGACTCCTGGACTCCTCAAAACACCTCTACGAACGTGCCCCGCGCCGTTTACCAGGATCCTAACGGGAACCTGAAAGAATCTGACCGCTTCATTGAAAGCGGCGATTTTGTCCGTCTTCGCCAAGTACAATTGGGTTATTCATTTCCTGAGGCATGGACAGGAAAAATCCATCTGGATAAATTGCGTTTGTACGTAAGCGGTGAAAATCTATTTACCTTTACCTCCTATAGTGGTATTGATCCGGAATTTTCACGCTCAAGCGTATTGAATTCAGGGGTTGACCGGCATATTTACCCATTCACCCGCTCCTGTACAGTCGGAATTCAGTTATCTTTTTAATGTATTGACTTATGAAAAATTTAATCTATATCCTTTCGATTGTTTCATTCCTGCTGTTTTCAGCTTGTGATGATTACTTAGAAGTAAACTCTCCGGATATGCTGACATCCGGCAACTATTGGAGAAACCTCTCTGATGCGGAAGCAGGACTGGCTGCTGCCTATTCTCAGTTGGAATATTCGATCGACACCTGGTCCTACGCAGAGGTGAAATGGCCTGTTGAAGCGTACAGAGAAGACATTATTCTGATGGGCAACGATGCAATGAATTATCCCAACTGGGTGGAACTGTTCAATTTCTCCTATACCAATGGCAATTCGCAGGTAAGCGAATATTGGTGGAACAACTATACAGGGATCAGCCTCTCTAACCAGGTGATTGAAAAGGTCTCCGAAATACCGGACGAAAAAATCAATCCCGATCAGAGATCACAGATTGTGAATGAGGCCTGTTTTCTGAGAGCGTACTACCACTTTAAACTCATTCTCAATTGGAAAGAGATTATTATCCGTGATAAATATATCACCAATCAGAAAGATTTAAGCAAGAGCTTGTCTTCAAGAGCCGATGCATGGGATTTTATTATTGAAGATCTGAAAAAAGCAACCGCCCTCCCGGAGACCCACTCTGCTGATAACGTAGGCCGAGCAACAAAAGGAGCCGCGTATGCATACCTGGGATTTGCTTATTTAACCCGTGCATATGAAGAGAACGACAAAAAATCAGAGTTCCTGCAGCTCGCACTGGATGCGCTGAACCAGGTCAAAGGCTACAGCCTGGAAAGTGACTTTTTAAGCATGTTTACGGGGAAGAACAAGAACTGTTCCGAGTCGGTCTTTGAACTGCAGTTCTCCATGAGTACCGCAAACGGTGCAAACTATCGCACCCAGTTTCATAAGTGGATGGCTGCGTCGGAACTGGGGGGATGGGATGAGATCCTTCCCAGCCCTACCTTGATGAATGAGTATTTGAAAGAGGGGCAAATTGCCGAAACAGGACGATATGACAGCCGTCTTTATGAAACCATCTTCTTCCGTAATGAGTATTTCAACGACGGTACCGGGAAAGTCTTTGGAGACGAATATGATGAGGTATTCTCGAACAATGGAAAACCCTACGACAGGCCGGTATTTAGAAAATTTCTTCCGGCTACTCCCGAGGAGTTAGCTCAAAATTACTCGGCAATCAATATTCCGCTGATGCGCTATGCCAATGTCCTGCTGATGAAAGCAGAGGTACTGAACGAAATGGGGCATCCTTCACAGGCGATCCCTTTCATTAACGAAATCAGACAGGTACATGGCGACATGCCTCCCATGAAAGGGGCCTCAAAGGAAGAGGTACAAGGGCAAATTGAGCACGAGAGAATGATTGAGTTCCCATTGGAGAATTTCAGATGGTATGATCTAAGAAGATGGGGCAAGCTTCCGGAAGCAATACAAAAAGCCGGAAGAAGCGGTTTTTCAGGGGAGAAGGCTTTTTATCCCGTTCCCCTGACGGAAATCAACGCCAATGATGCTCTCAACAAGCAAAATAATTAATTCATCAACAGAAGGTGTCTTTATACAACGGCTGAGTGGTAAAACAGTAACGGGAATAAAGACACCTTATTTTTCGATATGTTTATAGTCATCGCTTTTATGTTTCTGGGAGGTGTGATCGGATATCTCTTCCAAAAAAAAGAGTGTAAAAATATCACTCGCATAATCACTGTTCTGATCTGGCTGCTGTTGTTCCTTTTGGGAATAGAAGTGGGGAGCAATCCGGATATCATCTCCGGATTGGGCTCGATTGGAGTAGAAGCATTCATGATTACGATGGGAGCAGTCCTGGGAAGTTGTGTCATGGCTTTGTTGCTGTGGAAATTGATTCATAAGAGCAAAAAATAATCGTATGAAGGGTAGTATTGCTATTGTCACTTTTTTCATCGTCGGAGTATTCCTCGGTTATTCCCACCTCCTTCCTTCCTACCTGATAGAGAATGACTTCAGTTTGTATGCATTGTGCGGTTTGATGTTCTGCGTAGGTGTAAGTATCGGGAACGACTCAAAGACCTTGAAAAGTTTTAAGAAGTTGAATCCGAAATATTATCTTTTGCCGCTGACGACCATGGCAGGGACGTTAGCCGGTTGCGCGGTCGTAGCGATGATCCTGCCGGGCCGTACCGTGACGGAAACCATGGCTGTAGGCAGCGGCTTTGGATATTACTCATTATCCAGTATCTTTATCACAGAATACAAAGGAGCTGAGCTGGGAACCATTGCTTTACTTTCAAACATCATCCGGGAGATCACTGCCCTGCTCTTCGCACCCCTTTTCGTGAAATATTTCGGGAAGCTGGCTCCCATCTCTGTAGGCGGGGCAACAACCATGGATACCACTCTTCCGGTGATTCTCCGGTACTCCGGCAAAGAGTTCATGATCGTATCGGTCTTTCACGGTTTTGCGCTGGATATCAGCGTTCCGTTTCTTGTAACGATATTCTGTTCTTTATAATCTGATCAAAATGAAACAATTACGCAAATGTTATCGGCTGATAGGCTTGTTCCTGTTCATCACAGTTTCTCTCAATGGCAATCATGTGAACCAGGGGACTAAAGAGATCTGGCAGGACCCACAGGTTAATTCAATCAACAGGAAGCCGATGACGGCTCATTTCGTGCCTTTTCCATCGGAAGCTTCTGCCATCCATCAATATAATCAACCGGTTGAAGAGATTTTCCGACTGAATGAGCAGAATGAAAGACGCAGATCGCTGAACGGGGTATGGCACTTTAAATGGTACAAAAACCCCTCCGCGTGCAACGATCAGGAGATATTGCACACGGATGTTCATTTTTCCGAACGGGATCGCATCAATGTGCCGGGAAGCTGGGAACTGCAAGGATACGACGCACCGATTTACACCGACGTGCGTTATCCTTTTCCAGCCAATCCTCCGTTTGTGCCCGGAGACTATAATCCCGTAGGCGTGTACCAACGGGATTTTACCGTTCCTGCCGACTGGAAGGATCTGGATATCTATATCGACTTTGAAGGGGTTGAATCGGCTTTTTATTGCTGGCTGAACGGATCACTGGTCGGATATAGTGAAGACAGCCGGTTACCGGCTCATTTCAACATTACCCGATTGCTCCGGGAAGGAAACAACCGGCTGGTGGTAAAAGTGTTCAGATATAGCGACGGATCTTATCTGGAAGGGCAGGATTACTGGAGATACAGCGGCATAGAACGCAATGTATATGTATATGCCCGTCCCAAGAGCCACGTAGAAGATTTCAGGCTCACGGCGGGGCTCACCAATGACTACAAGGATGGAGATTTCAAAGTAGATTTTCTCATCCATCAACCCCGGAAAGGATTTTCAATAGATGTTTCCATTTTGGAGAAGGGAACCAAACTGGCGTCATTCCATAAGATCTTACCATCCGACACCGACTCCCTCCTCACCCTCTCCAAAACTTTTGCCGCTGTGCATCCCTGGAGTGCAGAGAATCCGGCCCTGTACCAAATGGTTGTCACTTACAACGATGCAAAGGGAAATGAACTGGAATCGTTTGTCCATCTCTTTGGGTTCAGATCCGTCGAAATGCGAAACGGATTGTTCCTGCTAAACAACAAACCCATTAAATTGAAGGGTGTAAACCGCCATGAGCATGATCCCGAGCGAGGGAGAACCATTTCTACAGAAAGCATGCTGGAGGATATCAAATTGATGAAACAATTCAATATCAATGCCGTAAGGTGCAGCCACTATCCCAATAACCCTGAATGGTACAGCCTTTGCACCATTTTCGGTATCTACCTGATCGATGAGGCAAATATCGAAAGCCATGGAATGGAAGAGCATCAAGACCGCACCCTCGCCAACAATCCCGAATGGGAAAAACCGTTTGTAGAGCGTATGTCGAGAATGGTCAAACGGGATCGTAATTTTACCTCCGTCATCACCTGGTCGTTAGGAAATGAATCGGGCTACGGGAAACATTTTGAGACGATCTATCGATGGACGAAGGAGAACGATCCTTCGCGCCCGGTGCAGTATGAGGGATCACGCCGTGAGGGCGTTTCAGATATATATTGTCCCATGTACGCCCGTATCTGGAGCCTGCGGGAATTTGTCAATCAAAGACGTTCGCGCCCGCTGATCCTGTGTGAATATGCTCATGCCATGGGAAACAGCGTGGGTAACTTACAGGATTACTGGGATCTGATCGATCAATATGAGCAACTGCAGGGAGGTTTTATCTGGGACTGGGTAGATCAGACGTTCCTGAAAAAAGATGAAAAAGGCCATTCTATATGGGCGTATGGAGGGGATATGGGATACGTCGGCGTCCCCAACGATTCCAATTTTTGTGCCAATGGGCTGGTTGCCGCAGACCGGTCACTTCACCCCCATATCTGGGAAGTCAAAAAAGTGTATCAAAATGTTCAGTTTCAACCGCTACCCTTCGATTCAAACGCGATCAGGGTTACCAACCGGTTTTATTTCACCTCTCTGGATCATTCCTATTATCGATGGGCCCTGGAAGCCGATGGCGAAGTAATTCAATCGGGAGAGGGGGCGTTCCCTGAGATCAAAGCGGGTACATCCGCCATCATCCGCCTGCCTATAGGCCCGATCGATCGCGACCAGAGAGAATATTTCCTCAAATTGGAAGCACTGACCAAAAAGGCAACCTTGTCGCTGCCAGCTGATCATATCATCGCCATGGCACAATTCCCTTTTTACATCCCTGACACAAAAACGGCCGATTGCCCTGCTGACGGTGCGGGAGACTTGCTGATCAAAGAGGAGGCAGACGAAGTAAGCATCAGGTCATCCAATGGTTTTGGGGTAGCCTTTGCCAAATCGACAGGAGCATTAAACAGTTTACGGTACAACGACAGGGAAATTTTAATCAAAGGCTTTACCCCTGATTTTTGGAGGCCGTTGACCGATAATGATATAGCAAATGGCACATTGGAACGGTGTGGCATCTGGAAAAATGTAGAAGAGGAGATGCAACTCACTCATTTTTCTCTGAATGCAACAGACAGTCGGGTTGTTTTGATCCGTACGCAATACACCCTGTCACAACAAGATTCATTTTTAGAGTTTCTCTATCAAATTTCTTCAGACGGGAAGATAAAGGTTACCATGAATTTCAAACCGGGTAAAAAACCGCTGCCGGAAATGCC
>JAQVWR010000016.1:30646-37554 GCA_028709605.1 Proteiniphilum sp. | reverse complement strand
CCGTCAACAGATATAAAACGGTTCAAAATGGAAAATAAGAAATATAAAAATTATGTTCTTCGCAATTTTAGGGATCTGAGTCAGTTGCAGCTCCTTTCGGACGAAGAGCGGGAAGCAATCGGAGTGGTCGGCCAGGTGCTGCCATTCAAGTCGAATAACTATGTGGTGGAAGAGCTGATCGACTGGAACAATGTACCCAATGATCCCATTTTTACGCTTACGTTCCCCCGTAAGGAGATGTTGTCGAAGACCCACTATGCGCAGGTGAAACAGCTGCTCGATGCCCATGATGAGGGCGGATTGAAGCAGAAGGTACATGAGATCCGTTTCAAACTGAATCCCAACCCTGCGGGACAGGAGCACAATGTGCCTGCCATCGACGGGATCAGGCTGCACGGCATGCAGCACAAGTACCGTGAAACGGTGCTTTTTTTCCCCAGTCAGGGACAGACCTGCCACGCCTATTGTACGTTTTGTTTCCGCTGGCCTCAGTTCTCCGGAATGAACGAGCTGAAGTTCGCCATGAAGGAGGCCGATCTGCTGCACCGCTATCTGAAGAAGCATACCCGTGTGACCGATGTGCTCTTTACCGGAGGAGATCCGCTTACGGCCAAGGCCCATATCATGGCGGCATATATTGAACCGCTTTTGACGAAGGAATATGCCCATATCCGTATCATCCGCATCGGGTCTAAAACATTGGGATACTGGCCTTACCGATTTCTTACGGATAAAGATGCCGACGATCTGCTGCGTCTGTTTGAGAAGGTGACAAAAGCGGGCAAACACCTTGCTTTCCAGGCTCATTTCAATCATCCTGTCGAGCTTTCTACCGACGCGGTGAAGAAAGCCATTGCACGCATCCGCAACACCGGCGCTCAGATCAGGACGCAATCGCCCCTGCTGCGCCATATCAATGATGATCCGGCGGTGTGGGCGACCCTGTGGAAAGAACAGGTCAACCTGGGATTGATTCCCTATTATATGTTCGTGGCGCGGGATACGGGATCGAAGGCTTTCTTTGATGTACCGCTGGAGAGAGCATGGAATATTTATCGGAAGGCCTACCGGAATGTGAGCGGTATCTGCCGCACCGTGCGCGGTCCCAGCATGAGTGCCAATCCGGGTAAGATACAGATATTGGGTGTGACGGAGATACAGGGCGAGAAAGTGTTTGTGCTTCGTTTTCTCCAGTGTCGCAATCCGGATCTGGTGGATATCCCCTTCTTTGCGAAGTTCGATCGAAAAGCAACCTGGTTCGATGAACTGGTACCCGCATTCGGCGAAAAAGAATTTTTCTTCCAGAAAGATAATCTGCTGGGTTGGCACGGGAAAGAACCCGATTTTATCTGGGAATAAGGTCTTCGGATAAGGTTCGTTCTTCTGATTTATCAACAAAATAGCGAACCTTTTCATTAATTAACACAGAATTACCTGATTTATTACTTATTTTGCCTCCCAGAGCAACTCGTTGTCACCGCCTGACCGATAAGGGGAGCAGAAAACGTTCTGTACCGTGACAGATGAATACGCAGTTGCTTGTAAACAGGATATTATGGGTAGAATCATTGCATTGGCAAATCAGAAAGGGGGAGTGGGTAAAACCACTACCACAATCAATCTTGCGGCATCCCTTGCCGCTTTGGAAAAAAAGGTACTTGTGGTGGATGCCGATCCACAGGCAAATGCCTCGTCAGGATTGGGGGTCGATATCAAGAAGATCACCAATACCATTTACGAAGGGCTGATCGGCAAATGTACTCCTCAGGAATCACTCCTTCACACCCCTTTTGAGCATATAGACATTATCTCCTCTCACATCAATCTGGTGGGTGCTGAGTTAGAGATGGTACAGATGGAGAACAGAGAGAAAAAATTGCGTGATCTGCTGCTCCCCATCCGTGATGCATATGATTATATCCTGATCGACTGTTCCCCTTCGCTGGGGATCATCACGGTCAATGCCCTTACCGCTGCCGATGCGGTGATGATCCCGGTACAGTGCGAATATTTTGCACTGGAGGGGCTGAGCAAGCTGCTGAACACCATCAAGATCATCAAATCCAAGCTGAACAGAGGACTGGAAATAGAGGGCTTTGTCCTCACCATGTACGACTCCCGTCTGCGTTTGCACAACCAGATCTATGAGGAGGTGAAGCATCATTTCAAGGAGCTGGTTTTCACCACCGTCATTCAGCGTAACATTACACTCAGTGAGTCACAGAGTCATGCCAAACCGGCACTGATGTATGATGCCGGTTCACGCGGTGCGGTCAACCATATGCAGCTGGCACAGGAGCTAATCGAAAAAAATTCCTAACTTTGTACGCTTTACCGAATGAGCTATGGCGAAAAAAAATGCATTAGGAAGAGGTTTGGATGCGTTGATCACCTTCAATGAGAGCGAGACCCAGGGATCCTCCTCCATCAGCGAGGTGGATCTGGACAAAATTATCCCCAATCCCGATCAACCACGCAGGGTTTTCAATGAAGAGGGGCTGCAGGAGCTGGCAGCCTCTATTCGGTCGATCGGAGTAATCCAGCCCGTCACCTTGCGGAAGCTGGACGAGGAGAGTTATCAGATCATTGCCGGAGAACGTCGGTTCCGGGCATCGCAGATGGCCGAACTCACCTCCATACCGGCCTATATCAAGACGGTGGAAGACGATGAAACCATGGAGATGGCGCTCATCGAGAATATTCAGCGTGAGGACCTCAATTCCATAGAGATTGCCCTGGCTTATCAGACCCTGATCGACAGCCTTTCCCTCACACAGGAGCAGTTGAGTGAACGGGTCGGCAAGAAACGGGCTACCGTGGCCAACTATCTGCGCTTGCTGAAGCTGCCCGCGGAGGTGCAGATGGGCGTCAAGGACAAGAAGATCGATATGGGCCATGCCCGTGCACTGGTCACCATGAACGACCCGGTGTCCCAGCTATCCCTTTACAATACGATCCTCGAAGAGGGGCTTTCGGTCAGGAAGGTGGAGATGATGGTGCGGGAATACAATGAGCAGCTGTCAGCCGCTCAGCCGGCAACCGCCACCGCGGATCAAAAAGGAGCAAAGAAAGGTGCCTCCGGGAGACTGCTGCCTGATGCATTCGATGCGCTGAAACAACACCTCTCCTCCTATTTTCAGACCGACGTGCAGTTTACCTGCAACAAGAGCGGTAAGGGCAGGATCACCATCCCGTTTCAATCTCCCGAAGAGTTGGAGCGTCTGATCGTGATGTTCGACAAAATAAAAAAATAAGCTCAAGATGAAGTGTGCAGGAGTTCTTCTCGGTCTATTATGTATCTGTGGCTATGTCGATCTGCAAGCTCAGGAGATCTCATCGCGACAGTCCGAGAACAGGATCCTCACACACGCAAAAGTGAGGGGGCCTTTTTTGCCGGCCGATTCCGTTTCTTTAACGGCAGCCGTTGATACCCTGGCAACTCCGGACAAGGGATCTGCCCGGCTCCAAGCCGATACGCTGATCAACCGTGCCACATCCGATGCCTTTTTTGCGCCTTCCGCTCTTTTCAGGCCCACACCCCGCAAAGCGGTCATCTACTCTGCCCTCTTCCCCGGTATGGGGCAGGTGTACAACCGCAAATACTGGAAGCTGCCCATCCTGTACGGTGGTTTTGTGGGATTCACCTATGCCATTACCTGGAACAACGGATTATACCGCGATTATCTGGGAGGGTATCAGGATATCATGGACAGCAATCCTGAGACCAACCGATGGCATAACCTCCTTCCTTACGGCAGGGATCCGGGTACGGTGGATGTGAAATGGTTTACCGATGTATTGCAGAAAAGGAAAGACTACTACCGGTACTACAGGGATCTGAGTATCATCGGGACCGTGGCTTTGTATATGCTGGCCATGGTAGATGCTTATGTAGATGCCCAGTTATTCGATTTTGACATCAGCCCCGATCTTTCCATGCGGGTGGAGCCGGCTGTGCTCAAACAGCAACAGACCGGCATGTCAGCTGTCTCCTCCTACGGACTGCAGCTGAGTTTCAATTTTTAAGCGGTTCCTGTGGCAGGCTGTACCACGGCATGCTTCCCGCAAACGGGGGGCAGGGACAAATGAACGGTAAAACAATATCGTATGAAGAGAATGATTTTATTTGCTGCATGCTGCGTATGGATGAGTAACGCATTGACAGCACAGGAGACGATTGTCCGGGAGAATGACAGTATCACCGACAGTGCCATTGTGTATCCGGAAAGCATGACCGGACAGCTCAGCGACCTGCTCCGTACCTGGCAGATCGATCTCTCCCAAAGCGACGAAGAGTGCAACAGAGGCGCGAATATGCTTTTTCCCGACTCGGTCTACCTCAGGAGACTCTGTCGACTGCCTGCAGAGATGGAGCTCTCTTTCAACAGCGTGGTGAAGAAGTATATCGAGATGTATGCTGCTCGGAGAAGAGAGCAGGTGAGCTATATGCTTGCCTTGGGTGAGTATTACTTCCCGATGTTCGAGCAGGCGCTCGACAGAGAGGGGTTGCCGCTGGAACTGAAGTATCTGCCCGTGATTGAGTCGGCCCTGAATCCCGTTGCGGTATCACGGGTAGGGGCTACCGGTCTCTGGCAGTTTATGTTGCGCACCGGAAAGGGGTACGGTCTGGAGGTGAATTCGCTTGTGGACGAGAGAAGAGACCCCTATAAAGCTACGGAAGCAGCCGTGCGCTATCTGAAGGATCTCCACGCGATCTACGACGACTGGAACCTGGTGATTGCCGCCTATAATTGCGGTCCGGGCAGTGTGAACAAAGCCATCGCCCGCAGCGGAGGAAAGCGTGACTATTGGGAGATCTATCACTATCTGCCCCGTGAGACGAGAGGATATGTGCCGGCATTTATTGCGGCCAACTATATCATGCATCATTATGCAGACCATCATATTTGTCCGGCACATATACATGGTCCTGTCACGGCGCTCGACACCGTGCAGGTGAACGAACGGCTTCATCTGGGTCAGGTCTCCGCCGTACTGGATGTTCCCGTGGAAGAGTTGAGGAGGCTGAATCCGCAATTCCGAAAAGATGTGATTCCCGGTAACTTCAGGCCTTATATGCTCGTGTTACCCTCGGAAAAGATGTATGCTTTTGTCGACCGGAACGAGGAGATCATGCATTATAACAGGAGTCTGTATCATCCGCAAAGATCCGATACCGATGCCTATGTGAACGGTGCGTATGCGTCGTACGCCGGCAATGGCGAGAAGATCTATTATCGGGTGAAAAGTGGCGACAACTTGTCCTCCATCGCCCGAAGAAACGGGATCACCCTGACACAGCTGAAGTCGTGGAATGGATTGAAATCAAGTAAAATAGGAATCGGAAAGCTTCTTGTGGTGGGGAAAAAGGCAGTGGTCGCTTCTCCTTCGGAAGAGGAAATATTGATGGCGCAGAACAGCACGGGAAACGATGCGGAAACAATCAATCAGTATTACCGGGTAAGAAAGGGCGACACACTGGGGAAGATCGCGCAGCGGAACGGTGTCGGCGTCTCTCAGTTACAAGCATGGAACGGTTTAAAAACCAACCGTATCGGGATCGGCGACCGGCTGATTGTCAGGAAGAAAGAGGTGCCGTGTCCCAAAGAGGAAGAGCCTTCAGCAAAGGAGTATAAGCGTGCCGATGTTTCTCCATCAGGAAGCGAAATCATCTCCTCCTACCTTGAAGAGCAGATGGAACGCGTTAACCGGCAGCAGAGTGGGGCGGAGGCAGGAAATGTCTCCGACGAAGAAGCTGCTGTCGGCAGCAATACACAGGACGCAGAAAAAACAGCCATTGCCGAATAGAAGACCCCCGGGGAGGCGATCACCGCTCCTTCATATCACCAGCACCTTTTTGGCAATCAGGGTGCCGTCGGCGGTTCTTACCCTCACAAGATAGACCCCTTTTGGCAGGTGTGCTGCAGAGAAAGAAGTCCGGTTGATGCTCTTGTCTGCTTTTTCCTCGTGGACCTTTTGTCCGGAAGAGTAGAAAACCTCCCATTGCAGCAGTTCATAGTTTGACTCAATGAAGATGCGTGTTCCTTACGCTGTGCATCATGTCGCGCGTGGCCGTCGAAAAGCCATTGCTGCCATAGTATCGGTAACTGTATTGGTAAGGTTGTTCATAAACCAGTCGGTCAGGTTTTTTCTCTCCGCTGTAGACCCTTATCCTGATATCGTGGTTCAAAAAATTGCCGGCCGCGGGTGATGAGACAAACACCCCCTCCAGCACCACAGGTCCTTCCGCATAATATTCTTCCGCAAATTCACTGTATCCGAATGTGTTGTTGGTGGCAAATAACGGGACCGATTGGAAATAAGTCTCTGTCGGCTTTTCATTCCTGCTGACATTCCTGTTTTTGGTATAAGGATGTGCTGCGTATGGGTTATAGCCTCCTGAATGTGTGACTTGTGAGCCGAGAGGGTCTAAGTAATAACTGATGGGATTGTGGGTTGTCGATGGATCCGGCTACGTTCCAAAACTTGCTGAGCGAAGCATACTGATCCGGCCCGCGCGGTGAATTGCACATCGATTTTTCGCCGGTTAATGTGCCGATGGATAAAGAACCTTCTTCGATTGCTACCTTTTTGATCCCGCCATTGGGATGGTGTATTCCGTACCGAATCGGCGGAAGCCATGGTCATCTGCAGCGGACCTCGGATATCGGTAGAGCAGAGGGGTGAGTCGTAGTGGAAGAATGCCACAATCGTTCCGGCTATCATATCATATCTTCTGATGGCGAGGAACTGTGCATCGTAGTCACCGTTCAGGCAGTGTGTGGCTGTCAGCAGGTAAGGGGTGCCATCCCTGGCCGTATTGTTGGTGAGCGATCCGGTGCAATAGGTGGTTCCGTTGATGATCAGAGCCACCACCCCGCTGCCGGGGAGGATATCTTCCGGATAAC
>JAQVWR010000016.1:18403-30546 GCA_028709605.1 Proteiniphilum sp. | reverse complement strand
GTGGCTGTCAGCAGGTAAGGGGTGCCATCCCTGGCCGTATTGTTGGTGAGCGATCCGGTGCAATAGGTGGTTCCGTTGATGATCAGAGCCACCACCCCGCTGCCGGGGAGGATATCTTCCGGATAACAAACTAAGTTGGGATGACACTTCTCACTGTTGTTTTTTTCGGTGTAGGATCTCCAGATCCGTTGTGGTTATGCATCGCTGCCATATTCCATCAGGTAGGCTTTGATGAAATCATCCAGGTCCCCGTCCATCACCCCGTTGACATCGGATGTCTGGAAGTTGGTACGGTGATCCTTCACGCGACGGTCGTCAAAGACATAACTGCGGATCTGTGATCCCCATTCAATCTTCTTCTTCCCTGCCTCTATAGCGGCTTGTGCTGCACGCCTTTTCTCCAGCTCCATCTCATAGAGCTGAGACTTGAGCAGTCGCATGGCATTCTCTCGGTTGTCCATTTGGGAGCGGCTCTCGGTGTTCTCGATCACAATCTCCTGTGCTTCTCCCGTGTCAGGGTCCTTGTAGAGGTAGTGCAGGCGGACACCTGTCTCCACCTTGTTCACATTCTGACCGCCCGCACCGGAGGAGCGGAAGGTGTCCCAGCTCAGGTTAGCGGGGTTCACCTCAATCTCGATGGTGTCGTCCACCAGAGGGACCACAAAGACCGAAGCAAAGGAGGTCATCCGCTTTCCCTGCGCATTATAGGGCGATACCCGTACCAGGCGGTGTACGCCGTTCTCGCTTTTCAGGAAGCCATAGGCCAACTCACCCTCCACCTGAAGCGTGGCGGTCTTGATGCCGGCGTCGTCGCCGTCCTGCCAGTTGGTAACGGTCGTTTGATAGTTTTTACTCTCACACCAACGCTGGTACATGCGGAACAGCATCGAGGCCCAGTCCTGGCTCTCGGTGCCTCCCGCGCCGGCATTGATCTTCAACACGGCACCGAGCTTGTCTTCCTCCCGGCGAAGCATGTTCTTCAACTCCAGGTCTTCGACCAGACGGATGGCTGCAGCATACTGTTCCTCCACCTCCTCTTCCGAGAGGATGCCCTCCTTCGCAAAGTCAAAAGCCAACTGCAGCTCATCCGCCGCAGCCTTTACGTTGTGGTAGGCATTGATCCAGAATTTCAGTTCCCGCACCACCTTCATCTGTGCCTCTGCGGCTTTGGCATCGTTCCAGAAATCGGGGGATTGGGTGCGTAGTTCTTCTTCTTCTAATTGGATGATCTTTGCATCGACGTCAAAGATACCCCCTCAGCGCGTGCTCGCGCTCCAACACATCGGTCAGTTGGTCTGCAGTTATCATATTTTTTTAAATCTATTACCTGTGAAAGTGCAAAAGTACACAAAAGATCTGTAAGTTGCACAGGGCGCTTCCGTTCGTTCTATGGGTTTACCCGGATGTTCAGTGTCTCGCCGGCTTGTAATACCTTCCCCAGCTGCGGGTTCCAGGCCCTCAGTTGATGGGTTGTGCAGCCATATTTCCGTCCGATGGAAAAGAGTGTTTCCCCCGATTTGACGGTATGCCGGACCATTCGACCTTCTTCCGGGTCTGTCACGACCGGTTCGGGAACCGTACCGGTTTCTTCACGCAAGATTGCGTTGTTATTTGCCTGTGTGACCGTTCTGTTTTGTGTGTCACGTTTTTCCTCCCCTGTACGGGGTGCGCCGGCAGACCTGTTTTTCAGCGGATCGCTCTGCACGAGGATCACCACTTCGTCATCACCCTGCGCTACGGGAGCATTCATCTGGCAGGCGGCCGTTTTCGCGCGGGCAATCGTAGGGGTATTTGCCCTTGTCCAATTGTTCCCCTCCTTTGGTGCGGAAAGGGGAGCGCTCTCTTCCAGTACCCTTCCGCCGTGCAGATAACGCGCGGCATAATAGGGCTCGTTGGAGGAAGAAATGACCACGCCATAGTTGGTCGAGGCATGGATAAAGCGAAACTCACCATTGGTCCTGACCTCCGTGACGATCCCCACATGACCCACGACGCCGTTTTTGCTTCTTCCTTCGAAGAATACCAGGTCTCCTTTTCGCAACGCCTCTTTTGGTGCCACGGCCGGAAATTGCCTCTCTTGTGCTTCAGAACCGGCCTCGAGGTGATACCCGAACTGTCTGAAAACAAACGAGGTGAATCCGGAGCAGTCAAATGCGTAAGGTCCTCTTGCGGCATACCGGTAAGGTTTGCCCAGATACTTTTTGCTGTGATGAACCAGATCATCCTGCAGGTTTGTCGCAACGCTTTTCTTCCGGCCTGACAGGACTTGCCGGCCTGAGCCGCATGATGTAACCATGAATGCGACAATGATCAGCGGAATGAGTTGTAAACAGATACTTTTCGTATGTGCTTTTGAAGACATGCGGAATGTTTTTGAAGAAGACAAAAATACGCAAATTAGCTGCAAAAGGCGGCATATTCGTTTAATTTTAACAAAACATCAGGTTTATGAGGAGTGCAAGTTTCGCATGTTGCATACGTTACCAAATCAAGATGCGAATCCTGCGTCAGGAGGATGGGAACTTTCAAAATGCGCAGAATGCGACGGCTGCTCATTGCACCGGCAAAAAAATATCCGTATCTTGTGCCCCGCAAACGCACAGCACAAAAGATGATCAAAATGAAGGGACTTAAAAATATTGTGTTCGATTTCGGCGGAGTGCTGATTGACTGGGATCCTGTCTATCTTTACAGGCAGGTGTTTGAGACGGAAGAGGAGATGCATTATTTTCTCTCTCATATCTGTCGTCATGAGTGGAATATCCGTCAGGATGCCGGTCGTCCCTTAGATGAGGCGACGCGGCTGTTGCAGGAGCAGCATCCGGAGTATGCCGAGGAGATCGGTTATTACTACGGCCGGTGGGAAGAGATGCTGGGGGGAACCATTGCAGAGAATGTGCGACTGATCAAACCACTCAAAGAGAGATACAAGGTGTACGGGCTCACCAATTGGTCGGCAGAGACGATCCCTGTTGCCATGAAGCGGTATGACTTTTTCTGCGATCTGGACGGCATGGTGGTCTCCGGAGAGGAGAAGATCGTCAAACCCGATCCGGCGTTATATCACATTCTGCTCGATCGGTATGGTATCCAGGCAGAAGAGTCGCTCTTTATCGATGATAATGCTGCCAATATTGAAACAGCTAGGCAGTTGGGCTTTCTCACGTTGCATCTTACCGCCGATCTGAATCTTGAACAGTGGCTCAGGGAAAACGGTATCCTCTGAGGCCTTCCCTGACCTGTTGGTGCGATGACCAAGATCTCCCCATCGCTTTTTTTAACCATTTTACCGCGCCATCCATTCGGAAATTTTACTACCTTTGTCCCCGTTAAGATGATGTGGACAGATTTGAACTGCTTGCAACCACAGAAAAAAATGCTAAAACGATTTCTGCATTTCTCTTTCTCATCCTTGCTTCAGTCCGGCTGTCTTCCTCTGTTTTGCATTTGAATCATTTTCGGGTGCGTATGCTTTTTTCCTGTTTCTGCCGATATGAAAGGGAAACGGTTGAAGATACAAAGCCCGGTTTTAAATTGACACGATGATATGAATTATCTTTTTACCTCTGAGTCGGTGTCGGAAGGACACCCCGATAAAGTTGCCGATCAGATCTCGGACGCCCTGGTGGATGAGTTCCTGGCCTACGACCGCAATTCAAAAGTAGCCTGTGAGACGCTGGTCACCACGGGTCAGGTAGTGCTGGCGGGAGAAGTGAAGTCTCAGACGTATGTAGATGTAGCCGAGGTAGCCCGCAGCGTGATCGCCCGGATAGGGTATACCAAAAGTGAATACCGCTTTGAGGCACAGTCGTGCGGTGTTTTTTCCAGCATTCATGAACAGTCGGACGACATCAACCGCGGCGTGGATGCCGAGAGACAGGGTGCCGGCGACCAGGGAATGATGTTCGGTTATGCCACCAATGAGACCGAGAACTATATGCCGTTGCCCATCGATTTGAGCCATGCGCTGGTGCAGGAGCTGGCGAATATCCGGAAGAACGAGCCGGAGCTGATGCCCTATCTTCGCCCCGATGCCAAGTCGCAGGTGACCGTGGAGTATAATGAGAAAGGGGTTCCGCAGCGCATCGACACCATTGTGATTTCCACACAGCACGATGAGTTTGAACAGCCGCGGAATGACAGCCGTGAGGCACAGCTGGAGGCCGACAAACAGATGCAGGAGCGTATTAAGACGGATGTGAAGACCATCCTGATCCCGCGTGTGAAGGCGCAATACAAGGGTAGAAGGGATATCCACAAACTCTTTGAAGGCAATATCATTTACCATGTGAATCCTACGGGTAAGTTTGTGATCGGCGGCCCTCACGGGGATACCGGTCTGACCGGAAGGAAGATTATCGTCGACACCTACGGCGGGAAGGCCCCTCACGGAGGAGGAGCTTTCTCCGGCAAGGACCCCTCGAAGGTGGACCGTTCGGCAGCGTATGCCGCCCGGCATATCGCCAAGAATATGGTGGCGGCAGGGGTCTCGGATGAGATGCTGATACAGCTTTCTTATGCCATCGGCGTGGAGGAGCCCATCAGCGTGTATGTGGATACGTCCGGGAAAAGCAAGGTGGATCTGTCGGATGCGGAGATCGCAAAAAAGATCCGTACCATGTTCGACCTTAGACCCGGGGCCATTGAACAGCGGTTGAAACTGCGGAATCCGATCTATTTCGAAACGGCCTCCTACGGCCATATGGGGCGTGCACCGCAGGTGGTGAAGAAGACGTTCAACTCTCGCTATATGCCAGAGCCGGTGAAAGTGGAGGTGGAGCTGTTTACCTGGGAAAAACTGGATTATGTCGATACGATCAGAAAAGAATTCGGCGTATAGTGTCGTTGTCTATTGCGCCTCCAGTGCCCTGATCCGGTCGGTCTATACCGAAGCGGCAGCCCGCTTGGGGGAGTTGCTCGCCCTGAATGGCATCACTTGTATCAACGGTGCCGGCAAGCAGGGCTTGATGGGTGCGCTGAATGATGCCGTGCTGCGACACGGGGGGTGGGTGAAGGGCATCATCCCCCGTTTCATGGCAGAGGCGGGGTGGGGGCATGATCATCTCAGCGAGATCATTGTGACAGAGACCATTCATAAGCGGAAATCGTTGATGGCCTCCTCCTCCGATGCGGTGGTTGCATTGCCTGGCGGCGTGGGTACACTGGAAGAGCTGGCGGAGATCATCACCTGGAAGCAGCTTGGCCTGTACAATCATCCGATCATCATCCTCAACATCGATCATTATTACGATCCGCTGCTGTCATTTTTTGACAGCATGATGGAAGAGAGATTTATGCGATCCGACTACCGTGAGATGTGGAGAGTTGCATCCACGCCCGAGGAAGTGATCCCGATGTTGCTTAATTTTCCCGACTGGAACCCCTCTTATACCAAATATTCGCAAAAAGAGTTGTAAATTTGCGGAGAGAGACCTGTTTTTCCGGATGAAACAGCCCAGTATCATTTCCGATTCTGTTACCGTCCTTCCCTCCCATCTGATGAGAGCCGAAGAGGTGCTTGCTTTGTCCGATTCGCTTCAGTGCAATTTCGGCCGGTTTGAATTTCTCCCTACGGATAGCACCCGGCTTTTTTTCGAACCCGATTCCTCCCCGGCCACCCTCTCACAATGGTTCTATCCGGCGTATGCAGGTGATCCCCTGCCGTTCTCTCCCTGGGTGCAAAGCCTATTCTTCCTTCTGTTTCTTCTCTGCATTCTTCTGTTTGCTTTTATCTACCGGAAAGAGGGAGTCTCTCTCATGGGCAATTTCAGGTATATTTTCTCATTGGGCAAGCGTACGGTGCTGTTCCGAAAAGAACAGGTGACGATCACCGAGGCATGGGGGGAGTTTTTCCTGATCATTCAAACGATCCTGATGATCAGCATGCTGTTGTTCTTCATTCTGTGGAACTACGGGATCTCTTCTTTTTCCGGCATGGCACAGCTGATTACTTTTGCCGCGATCACGGCTGCCATGTCTCTGCTGATAGGTCTGAAGATCATGACCTACAGAATCATCGGTACCTTTTTCCTGTTGCACGACCTGAAAAACTGGGTGACGCAATATACCCGCATGATGGAGCTGATCGGGATCATTCTTTTCCTGCCCGCCCTCTGTTTTCTCTTTCTTCCGGAGATGAAGGAGTGCCTCCTGATTCTCTTTGCAGTCGTTTTTTTGATCAGTCGCCTTGTCATAATCACTGAGTTATTAAATATTTTTGTTAAAAATAAAGTCGGTTGGTTCTATTTTTTTGTGTATCTTTGCGGCACTGAAATTGCGCCTTGGTTGCTTCTCTGTAAAGGAGTGCTTTCAATGATCCATCTTGCTGGAATAAACATGATATGAACGCCCGGAAAGTAAAAAAAATTCTTATTTCACAACCTAAGCCCAACAGTGAGAAATCTCCCTATTATGATCTTGCGGAGAAGTATCACGTTGAGGTGCATTTCTATCCTTTCATCAAGGTAGAAAGAGTATCCCTGAAAGAGTTTCGCCAGCAGCGAATCAATATACTCGATTTTACGGCAATGATCTTCACCGCTCGCACGGCTGTCGATAAATTCTTTTCAATCTGTGAGGAGTTGAAGATCACGATTCCCGAAACGATGAGATATTTTTGTGTCTCAGAGACAGTAGCCCTTTATCTGCAGAAGTACATCGTCTATCGTAAGAGGAAGATATTTTTCAGCCAGACCAGCAAAATTGACGGACTCAACAGTGCTTTCACCAAACACGCAAAGGAGAAGTTCCTCTTTCCCGTTCCTGAGGAGCATAACGATGAAATATGCCTCTTCCTCGACGAGAAGAAGATCAATTATACCAAAAGCGTGATGTACCGAACCGTAAGCAATGCTTTTGAAGAGGGGGAGAAGCTGGATTACGACATGATCATCTTCTTCAGCCCCTTGGGAATTCATTCACTGATCTCCAATTTTCCTGACTTCAAACAGGGAGACATGGCGATCGGATGCTTTGGTAGCTCAACGGCAAAGGCGGTGGAAGAAGCGGGAATGCGACTCGACTGTGTTGCACCGCTGCCCGATTATCCCTCCATGACCGCTGCCCTTGAAGCCTTCATCAGGGAAAATAACAAACAGCATAGTTAATCAGTCCGCCTCTTCCTCGTCGAAGTAACAGGGCCTGGGTGGTTCCAAAGAGGGGAACACCCGACGGACGTTCTCCGCGATGCTGGATGCGAATTCTTCCGGATCCATATTGAGTGCGTGCGATGCTTGCAGGTAGATATCGCGAATGGACATCTCATCTTCGTCTGTTTCGCAAAAGAGCGCATCGAGCGGGATCAGCTGCATTGAGTCCACCTGAATGTGGTTCCCCACTGAAAAGAGAAAACCTTCCCTGATCAGCCGGTGTGTGAGCTCCGGCTTGCCCCGGTAGCCATGGATGATCCAGGGCTGGGAGGGGCGGGTCTCGCGTCTCACCTGCATCAGCTCTTCCCAGGCTTTTACACAGTGAATGATCACCGGTTTCCCCAGTCTCTCCGACAGCTCGATATGTTTTTTGAAAACGGGTATCTGTATCTCAAATGAGGGCCCTTTAAGGCGATCCAGCCCGGTCTCTCCGATGGCGATGATCCGAGGATTGGGAGCGATCTCATTCAGATAGGCCATTTGTGTGTTACTATCCTCCGAGTACCAGGGATGAATGCCGCAGGAGAAGGCATGACGGTGGTACGATTCTTTGGCTACTTCAAACTCAAGGGGGTATACATCGAAGATACACGAGTGATAGGGGTCATCGTTATCTTCGAGAAAGAGCTGGTGGGTGTGTATATCGTAAAATTCCATACGTTAATGTTTCTCTGCTTTCGACTTGTCTCTCTTATCCCTGGGTCCCGGTACCGGATCAAACCCCGCTCCTCCCCACGGATGGCAGCTCAGTATGCGCCGTGCAGACAAGTAGGCACCTCTGAAAGGGCCATGTCTCTTCAATGCTTCTATCGTGTACTGCGAACAGGTGGGCGTATAACGGCAGCTGGGCGGCGTGAGCGGTGAGATGACAGCCCGGTAGAAATAGACGGGGAGGAGTAAGATCCACGTCAGGATAGCTTTCAAACCTTTCACCTTGTTGTTGTTTGAATGGTTACGCCCAATTCTCTGATCGCTTTCCGTATTCCCTTCTCCACCGTGACATAGTCACTCGGTTCATCTTTGACATAAATGAATGCCACATCCAGGTGCCCCTCTCCGGCTGGCAGCTCACCGCTAAGGTGTTGTTTGTGCAGCCGGTAAGCTTCCCTGGTCAGTCTCTTCATCCGGTTACGATCCACCGCCCGCTTCAGCCGTTTCTTAGGGATGCTGATCAGTACCGACACCGATGCTGCCGGGCGCTCGTTCCTTATCTGCCATACCACTCTGAAGGGATAGGCCATAAAGGAACTGCCCTGGGTGAAGAGGGATTCAATCCGTCTCTCACCTGTGATCCGTTCTATTTTTGTCAGTCTGAATCGCTCTCCGTCGTTCATAGATAAAAGCATTCCTCCGAAAGCAATTACGAGGCAAAGATAATTGTTTTTGATTGTAAAAGGGGATAAATCGTGCAAAAAATCACTGCGATCAGGTGACGGGATCCTCCCCCTGTTATTTGCGACCGAAGTCGGCCGGTATTTCGCCCCATTTTTTTGTTTCCCACTTCAGGATCGGGTTACGGTAACTGTTTTCCCGCAGCCACTTTTCCGCCCGCGCAATCCAGTCAAAAATTATTTTGTTCCGCTCCGTCTGTTCCAGCTTGGTGTTGCATTTCTTTTTGGCCACCCACTTCAGGGCATTCATGCTATCGGTATAGATCGGGGTCTCTTTGCCGTTTTTTTGCAACAGTGCCAGGGCATGCACAATAGCCAGGAACTCGCCGATGTTGTTGGTGCCCTCTTCCATCGGTCCCACCCGAAAAATCTCTGTTCCATCCTTTACATAGACACCCCGATACTCCATCCGCCCGGGATTACCGCTGCAGGCGGCATCCACCGCCAGACTCTCCCGGATGATGGCCGTAGCGGCAGAGTAGGCTGTTTTGGGGCCCGTTTTCTTTGGGTTGAGGTGCTTCCAGGGATTGTCGGAGAAAGCCTCTTCCGCCTCTTTCCGTGAGGCGAATGATTTGTAGAGGGCTTGTTTATAACCGGCAACCTGTGCCTTGCACGCTTCCCATGTGTCATATACACCGGGAGTCACCCCCTGCCAGACCACGTAATATCTCTTTTGCGCCATGGGTTACATACTTACATCGATTCGCGGATGTAAGGAACCGGTTCTTTTTCCGACAACGGATCAAGCGGTTTTTCTTCAATGGAGATGATGCTGTCGACAATAAATTTGGTATACCCGCGCCAGGGGAGTCGGGCGAAATATTCCCTGTAGTGTAGCTGTACCATCTTGCCGCTGGCCACCATCAGTCGTTCGGCAATCTCTTTGTCTTCCACCGAAAAGTCGAACTGATTGGACTGCAGACCGCCCGGCATGTCCGCGCGAAATCCAGACTGGATCAGCTTCCCTTCGTACGTTTTAAAGACCACGCCTTTGTAGACCAGGTAATTTAGCTCTCCCGATTTGACCCCCGTGCCAAATACGTAGTAGTAACGGACATACAGGAATATGCCGAGCGAAAGGATCACGATGCCGAGAAAAAGGGACCATCCCTTCCGGCTCTTTTTTCTCTTTGGAGTCAGGTCATCCATATACAATGATTGATTGATGAGAGGGTAAAGGTACATCATTTTCCCGTTTTTTGAGGAAGAATCGCGCAAAAACAGATGATTTTATCCCAATTTGCCTTAACTTTGTCAGGAGATGCAGCTGCCCTGCAGCATGTGCATGACGCAGAATATTCAACATCAAAATATTTTTTTATGAGAAAGTTGCTTTTTACCTTTATCCTGCTGCTTGGCACAGGAGTGATCCTCGCCCAGAGTGCATACCATTTCCAGGTGATCAAAGAGAATCCGGTCACCTCCGTGAAGAATCAGTCCAGTACGGGCACCTGCTGGAGCTTTTCTGGCGTAGGGTTCCTTGAGTCGGAGCTGCTCCGCATGGGAAAAGGAACGTTTGATCTCTCGGAGATGTATATTGTGAGAAGGAACTATGAAGACAAAGCGCGGAAGCATGCCCGTCTGCATGGCAACCTCAACTTCTCTCCCGGCGGCTCCTTTGCCGACGTGGTTGAGACCCTCAGTGAGTACGGGGTGATGCCGGAAGAGGCATACCGGGGACTGAACTATGGGTCAGAGACACACAACCATGGTGAGCTGGATAAGATTCTGAAAGGATATATGGACGGGATCATCGGGGCAAAAAGCCTCTCTCCGGTGTGGTACAACGGTTTCTCAGCCATTCTGGACACCTATCTGGGTAAAGTGCCCCAATCGTTTACCTATCAGGGAAAAGAGTATACCCCCCATTCATTCGCTGATGAGCTGGGGTTAAACCAGAAGGATTATATCTCGCTTACCTCCTTTACGCATCATCCATTTTATCAGCCGTTTGTCATCGAAGTGCCCGACAACTGGCGCTGGGCGCTCTCCTACAACCTGCCTGTTGATGAGCTGCTGGCGGTGATGGAGCATGCCATCATGAACGGCTACACCATTGCCTGGGCTTCTGATGTGAGCGAGGTGGGCTTCTCCCGTGAGGGCATCGCCATCGTACCCGATGAGCAGGCGACGGAAAATGCAGGCAGCGACCAGGCCAAATGGCTCGGCCTCGGCAGCCGTGAAAGGACTGCTGATATCAAGGCACGCATCGGCAAAGAGCTGCTGGCCGAGAAAGAGATCACACAGGAGATGCGTCAGGAGTCATTCGACAACTATGCCACCACCGACGATCACGGGATGCAGATCTACGGGATCGCAGAGGATCAGAACGGACACCGATTCTTTATGGTGAAGAACTCATGGGGAGAGACGGGATCTTACAAAGGATATTGGTATGCCTCATATCCTTTTGTCCGTTATAAGACCCTGAGCATCATGCTGCACAGGGATGCGATACCCGCAGCCATTGCACGGAAGCTGGCACTTTGATCACACACGGGACAGCGGATATCCATATGAAAACAGCAGAGCTCTATTCCCTCTATCTTCGGCATCCGTCGATCAGCACCGACACCCGGATGTGTGAGAAGGATTCCATCTTCTTTGCCCTGAAGGGAGAGCGGTTCAACGGCAATCTGTTTGCCGGGAAAGCATTGGAGGCAGGGTGTGCCTATGCCGTGGTAGATGAGTGGCCGGAAGGAGAGCCGCCTGACGACCGGATTATTCTGGTAGATGATGTGCTGAAGACCTTGCAACAGCTGGCAACCTACCACCGGAGGAAACTGAAGATCCCTGTGATCGGCATCACCGGTACTAACGGTAAGACTACCACCAAAGAATTGATTGCCGTGGGACTGGCGCGTGAGTTCAAGGTGGCCTATACGCAGGGGAACCTGAACAATCAGATCGGTGTGCCACTCACGTTGCTCTCCATGAACCGGTCGCACGAGATCGCCGTGGTGGAGATGGGGGCCAATCATCCCGGCGATATCCGTGAGCTGTGTGAGATCGTTGAACCGGACTATGGGCTGATCACCAATGTGGGGGAAGCGCATCTGGAGGGCTTCGGTTCATTTGAGAAGCTGGTCAGCACCAAAAGGGAACTGTATGATTTTATCCGCGCGCATGAAGGGAAGGTGTTTGTGAACAGGGAGAGCCCCATCCTGTATGAGCTCTCGGAGGGGATGGATCGCATTCTCTACGGCAGAGATGATCCGTCGCTGTTTGCTTCCGGCACCCTTGCTGATGCCACTCCTTTTATGGAGTTCGACTGGCGCTTTTTCGATCGTTCCTACCGTGTCAGAACCCGATTAGTGGGGGAGTTTAATTTCGATAACGCTATTGCCGCCGTGGCGGTATGCAAGTTCTTCGGCATCAATGCCGAAAGCATCAGTGCAGCGCTCGAGGAGTACGAGCCCGACAATTACCGCTCGCAGTTCAAGCGCACTGCACGCAACGACCTGATCATCGATGCCTACAATGCCAACCCTACCAGCATGAAAGCTTCCGTGGGTTTCTTCGCTTCCATTCCTGCTTCTTTGCCCAAGATGGTGATTATCGGGGAGATGAAAGAGCTGGGAGCCGTAAGCGGAGAAGAGCATGG
>JAQVWR010000016.1:0-18303 GCA_028709605.1 Proteiniphilum sp. | reverse complement strand
ACAATGCCAACCCTACCAGCATGAAAGCTTCCGTGGGTTTCTTCGCTTCCATTCCTGCTTCTTTGCCCAAGATGGTGATTATCGGGGAGATGAAAGAGCTGGGAGCCGTAAGCGGAGAAGAGCATGGGAAGCTGGTGCGTTACTTAAGGAAGTATTCGTTCGACCGGGTATGTCTGGTAGGAGAGGCGTTTCGTCAGTGGGTGGATGCTGCTGACGGCTTTCGCTGCTATGACGATGTGGATGAGCTGATCACGGCGCTTCAGGAGCGTCTGGTGAGCGATCATTACATCCTGCTGAAGGGATCTCACGCGGTGCATCTGGAGAAAGCGATCGAATATCTGTAGATCCCTTTCCGAAATGAACCGTAAGCAACACCATCTCCGACACGGTGCCGATGCGGTACTGTGGGCCTACCAGTCCGAGGCCCGAGGTGACGTAGACATGGGTGTTCCCTTTTCTCCTGTATCCGTGTGCCACTTCAAACATACAATCGGTGATAAGGTTGCCGGGGAATACTTGTCCATGGTGGGTATGCCCGTAGAGCGCGATATCGATGCCTGCATCGTTCAACAGCTTTATCTTCTGTTCGCTGTCGTACCGGTACTCATGATTGCCGGTACAGGTATATACCCCCAGCGGGGCGGAGAGCCGTCTGAGCTCCTGATCCATTCCCTGTCGGAGCACCGTTTCGATCTGGGAGTCGAAGATGTCCCCCACAAAAAGAATCAGGTCGGCCTGTTGTGCCATGATCCCCGTGACGATGATCATTTATAGAGCAGGAAGAGCATCCAGCTGGTGCCCATCGCCCGGATCTGTTGTACCACCGGCTCCGGAAGAACCCGGTAGCAGAAGAACCCGACAGTATAGATCAGCAATTCTGTTACAAAAACAGCCGCAAGGGTAATGCGAGCAGCCTTTTTCCCTTCAAAAGCGTGCCATCCTTTCAGAAAGACCAGTACATTGAGGGTGAGATGAATCACAAAAGCGTGGATCAGTGCGCGCATAATCTGTTTGCAAAATAAAATTCAAAAACATCTCCTGCAGCCATACCCCTCAGGGTAGCCGGAAAGAAACAGGGGAAGCATACGGATTGTTTCGTGCAAATTTATGCAAAAATAGTGAAAAAGGGAATCGCTTTACTAATTATTCGTAATGGTATCCCCTTGTATAACTAACTTTACACCATAATATGTACATTTAACGCTTCAAATCATGAATCAAATCCATCCATTCTATGAAAAAAACGTTCCTTCTTATCGTGATTCATCTTGTGGCTGTGCTCTCCTTCGGCCAGTCTGTTACCGTGAAAGGGAAATTGGTAGCGGAAGCGGATAATGAGGCGCTCCCCTATGCCACCGTATCTGTTGCCCGTGAGGATGCACCTGCCGCTGTGATCAAAAAAATGGCTACTCAGGAGGACGGTTCGTTCACCACCACCCTGTCGCCGGGAACTTATCTCTTCGGCTTTCACTTTGTCGGGATGAATGATACGGTCAGGAAAGTGGATGTGCCCTCCACTCGGGATCCGCTCGATATCGGGGTGATCGCCCTGAGTGAGAGTGCTAAACTGCTCGATGAGGTGAGTGTGACTGCTCAGGCACCGCTGGTGAAGGTGGAGATCGACAAGCTCACCTACAGCGCCAAGGATGATCCGGAGGCCTCCACCTCCAACGTGCTGGATCTGTTGCGCAAGGTCCCTTTGATAACCGTCGACGGGGAGGACAAGATCCAGCTGAAGGGTGCTTCCAATTACAAGATTTACCTCAACGGAAAACCCTCCAACATGATTTCCTCCAATCCGTCGCAGGTGCTGAAGAGCATGCCGGCCAGCAGTATAAAGGATGTGGAAGTGATCACTGATCCCGGTGCTAAGTATGATGCCGAAGGGGTAGGAGGGATCATCAACCTGGTCACCGACAAGCGGGTGGACGACGGTTATTCCGGCTCTGTGGGTGCCAACGGCGACAGCTTCGGCGGCTATGGCGGCAATGTCTATCTGGCAACCAAGTACGGCAAGCTCGGCTTTACCGGGAATGCTGCCTATTTTCATCATGCGCGGCCTGTTGCCGAATCGGAGTTCACCCGCGAAGAAACCACCCCGCAGAACCTCCTGACGCAGGAGGGCAGCAATAAGAGTGACGGCGGCGGCTTGTTCCTCAACGGAGCGCTCAGCTATGAACCCGATACGGTCAACCTGTTCAACCTCTCGCTCTCCCGCTTCGGCGGCAAATTTAATTCTCTCTCCCTGCAGGAAGCAGGCTCAGAAGGAAGCCGCACCTACAGCTACCAATCCCGCAGCAACAGCACCTCGAATTTTGGAGGGATGAACCTTTCTGCCGATTATCAGCGTAACTTCCGGAGAAAAGGAGAGATGCTCACCCTCTCCTATCGCTTTGAACATGACCCCAACGACAGTGAATATGAGAGCGCGTATGACAAGGTGACGGGCACATTTTACTATTCCGACGGATACAAACTTAAAAACGGATACAAACTTAAAAACAACAACCACGCCGGGGGCAGTGAGCATACCGGACAGGTGGATTATGTGAATCCACTGAACGGAAAACATACCATTGAAGCCGGCATGAAGTTTATTTTCCGCGATAACACCAGTCGTGCCGACCATACCTTTTTCGATACGGCAAGCGGCACCTGGCTGCCGGATGAAAGCAGACTGAATGACCTTGATCATTTCCAGCGCATCACCTCGGGCTATGCCGGTTATACCTATAAATTCGGGAAAATGGGGATGAAGGCGGGCCTGCGGGGTGAGCATACCAACCAGGAGATCCACTATCTGAGCAACACACCGGATACTGTTCACACCCATTTCTTCGATATGGTTCCCTCCTTCACCTTGTCCTATCAGATCGGAATGACCCGAACATTGAGGGGAGGATACAATATGCGTATCTCGCGTCCCGGCATCTGGTACCTGAACCCCTACATCAATGATGTGGACCCGAACAATATCAGCTACGGTAATCCCGGCCTGGACGGCGAGCAACAGCACAATTTCAATTTCAACTACGGATCCTTCTCGCAGAAGCTCAACTTCAACGCTACCGTGAGCTACGCCTTCACGAAAAATGCCGTCACCGGCTACAGTTTTATCCGCAACGGAGTGACGCACAACACCTACGACAATATCGGCCGTAACCAGACGGTTGGATCCAACCTCTACGTCAGCTGGACTCCCACGCAGATGATCCGTACCTATCTGAACGGAGGAGTCAGCTATACCGATATCCGGAGCACGAAGAACGACCAGCTGCACAACAGCGGTATCTCGGGACGTGCCTTTGGGGGACTTACCTGGACACTGCCTAAAGATCTACGCTTGGGCGCCAACGGAGGGCTCTTTATGAACCAGGTGCAGCTGCAGACGGATCAGTCACCTTTTTACTTTTACTCTTTCAGCCTGATGAAGAGCCTGCTTGATAAAAAGTTAGACCTGTCGATCAATGTGCAGGATCTCTTCTCCAAAACCAGAAAAAACACCTCTACCACCACCGGTCCCGGGTTCCGCCAGGAGAGCGCCTACTTCTATCCCATGCGTAATTTTCGTTTCAGTGTGACCTATCGCTTCGGGGAGCTGAAATCCTCCATGAAGCGGGTACAACGCGGCATTGTGAACGATGATGTGATGGAGGGGGCAGGCAATCAGCAGGGTTCCTCCGGTAACCGTTCCGGAGAGTGATGTTTCATTGAAAGAAAAGTGTTATATTTGACGTCTGTTGTTTTTTTCCCAACAGAGGAAAGCAGTGTGTCATACCGTAAGAAGAATGAGAATTGATATTATTACCGTGTTACCCGAGATGATAGAGGGCGCTCTTCATACCAGTATATTGAAAAGAGCTCAGGAGAAAGGGTTGGTTGAATTCGGACTGCATAACCTTCGTGATTATACGCTCGATAAACACCGTCGTGTGGATGATTATCCGTTTGGCGGGGAGGCGGGGATGGTGTTGCAAATTGAACCGATTGACCGGGTGATCTCTTATCTGAAGTCGCAGCGTGACTATGATGAGGTAATCTTTACCACTCCCGACGGGGAGCTGTTCTCGCAACCGATGGCCAATGAGCTGTCGCTGAAACAAAATATCATCCTTCTCTGCGGTCACTATAAAGGAGTGGATTACCGGGTCCGGGAGCATCTGATCACCCGTGAGATCTCCATCGGCGACTTTGTGCTGACCGGAGGCGAGTTGGCAGCCGCCATGATTGCCGATGCCGTGGTACGTGTCATCCCCGGGGTGATCGGCGATGAACAGTCGGCCCTCTCCGACTCGTTTCAGGACGGGCTGCTGGCCCCACCCGTCTATACCCGTCCCGCCGAATACAAAGGATGGAGGGTGCCTGATGTGCTGCTCTCAGGGCATGAAAGGAAGATACAGGAGTGGCGGCTGGAACAGTCGGTAGAGCGCACCCGGCGTCTGCGTCCCGATTTATTGGACAACCGATAAGCGGTTATGGAATCTTTTATTACCTTTACGACAGCAATACAGATAATAGACAGATTATGAAAGGCATCGTATTAGCCGGTGGTTCCGGTACCCGTCTTTATCCCATCACCAAGGGTGTTTCCAAGCAGCTGTTACCCGTGTTCGACAAGCCGATGGTCTACTATCCCATCTCGGCGCTGATGCTGGCCGGCATCAGGGAGATCCTGATTATTTCAACCCCTGCCGACCTGCCGGCATTCCGTCGTTTGCTGGGGAATGGTTCTGATTACGGCCTCCGTTTCTCCTACGCGGAACAACCTTCTCCCGACGGACTGGCACAGGCTTTCCTGATCGGCAGGTCGTTTATCGGTGACGATGCAGTCTGCTTAGTGCTGGGAGACAACATCTTTTACGGCCACGGATTCCCTTCCATGTTGCGCAGGGCGACCGACGATGCAGAGGAGAAGAACAGGGCGACTGTGTTTGGCTATTACGTGCAGCATCCCGAGCGTTACGGGGTGGCGCACTTCAACGAGTTGGGAGAGGTGCTGGGCATCGAGGAGAAACCGTCAGTGCCGAAATCGAACTGGGCGGTCACCGGCATCTACTTCTATCCCAATAGTGTGGTGGAGATCGCTGCAGGTATCCGACCCTCTGCGCGCGGTGAGCTGGAGATCACCGCGGTGAACCAGGCTTACCTGGAGAGGGGAACGCTGCGACTGCAACGCTTCGGCCGCGGCTTTGCCTGGCTCGATACCGGAACGCATGATTCCCTTGCGGAGGCCTCTACCTTTATTGAGGTGCTGGAAAAACGGCAGGGACTGAAGATTGCCTGCCTGGAGGAGATAGCCTGGAGCAACGGATGGATCACTGATGAGGATCTGAAACGCATCGCGGAACCGATGAAGAAGAACCAGTATGGTCAGTATCTTCTCCGGCTGATCGCTGATCGCTTAATCATACAACAATGAATATATTAACAACGAATATTGAAGGTGTATTGATCATCGAGCCGAAGGTGTTTGGTGATGAAAGAGGTTATTTCTTTGAATCTTTCTCTCAAAGGGAGTTTGAGGAGAAGGTTTGCAAAACCTTGTTTGTGCAGGACAACGAAAGCAAATCGTGCTACGGTGTGGTGAGGGGGCTACACTTCCAGAGAGCACCCTTTGAACAGGCCAAGCTGGTGCGCGTGGTGACCGGTCGTGTGCTGGACGTGGCGGTCGATATCCGGAAAGGGTCACCCACCTGCGGACAGCATGTCTGCACGGAGCTGTCGGCTGAGAACAAGCGCCAGCTCTTTATCCCACGCGGTTTTGCGCACGGCTTTGCGGTGCTGAGCGAGGAGGCATTGTTTCAGTACAAATGTGACAACTACTATGCCCCGGGGTATGAGGGAGCCATACGGTGGGATGATCCGAAGCTGGGCATCGATTGGAAGCTCCCCCCGGAAGAGATCATTCTTTCTGAGAAAGACAAAAACAACCCGCTGTTATGAAGAACATCCTGATCACCGGAGGAGCCGGTTTTATCGGCTCGCATGTGGTGCGGCACTTCGTCACCCGCTATCCCGACTGCCGGATCATCAACCTCGACAAGCTCACCTACGCCGGCAACCTCTCCAACCTGGAAGATGTGGCGGATCAGCCCAACTACCTCTTCGTGCAGGCCGATATCTGTGATTTTCGTCGGATGAGGGAAGTCTTCTCCCAATATGCCATTGAGGGAGTGATCCACCTGGCCGCCGAGAGTCATGTGGATCGCTCCATCACCGATCCTTTCTCCTTTGCCCGTACCAACGTGATGGGCACGCTCAATCTGCTGCAGGCCGCACGGGAGCAGTGGGGCAGCCGGTCCGACGGCCGCCTGTTTTATCATGTTTCCACCGACGAGGTCTATGGTGCGCTGCCACTGGAGGGCCCGCTCTTCACTGAGGAGAGCCGTTACGACCCGCACAGTCCCTACTCTGCCTCAAAAGCGTCGTCCGACCATTTCGTGCGGGCTTATCACGATACCTACGGGCTGCCGGTGATGATCTCCAACTGCTCCAACAACTACGGCCCCAATCAGTACCCAGAGAAGCTGATCCCCCTCTTTATCCGGAATATCCGTCAGAACAAGCCGCTGCCGGTTTACGGTAAAGGAGAGAATGTGCGCGACTGGCTATACGTGGAGGATCATGCCCGCGCCATCGATCTGATCTTTCATGAGGGCAGGGTGGGAGAGACCTACAACATCGGAGGATGGAACGAATGGAAGAACATCGACCTGATCCGCCTGCTCATCCAAACGGTGGACCGGCAGCTGGGACGCCCGGAAGGTGCCTCCGAAAAGCTGCTCACCTACGTTACCGACCGTGCCGGTCATGACCTGCGCTACGCCATCGATGCCACCAAGCTCAAAAACGAGCTGGGCTGGGAGCCCTCCTTTCGGTTCGAGGAAGGAATCGGAAAGACGGTACGCTGGTATTTAAAGCATCAGCAGTGGCTCGATGATATTGCCAGCGGCGATCATTAACTGCTACCGGCTGAAAGCCTCTCTGATTACGGGTATTTACCCGATCTCCTCAAACCGGGCAGTGAAGAAGCGGAGCTGCTTCGGCTCATAGACGAAGCGCAACCCTTTGATGTGTTGTCGTTTTTGGTAGAGTGAGATGACCGCGTCGGCTACGATGTCCATATGGCGGTAGGTGTACACCCTGCGCGGGATGGTGAGTCGCACCGTCTCCAGCTTTGGATGATGATGGTCTCCCGTATGCTGGTCCCTGCCGGCAGAAACGATGCCCCGCTCCATGCTTCTGACTCCCGATTCCAGATAGAGGCTGGCCGCCAGGCTCTGCGCCGGGAACTGCTCCTGCGTCAGGTGCGGACAGAAACGGCGCGCATCCAGGAAGACGGCATGTCCGCCGATCGGCTCGATAATCGGTATCCCGGCCTCAAGCAGGCGGTTGCCGAGATATCGTACCTGCTTCACCCGGTGCTCGATGTACTCAAATTGCATCGACTCCCGCAAGCCGATTGCCATTGCCTCCATGTCTCTGCCGGCCATTCCCCCGTATGAGGGCATTCCCTCGTAAACCACCACCAACTCCTTCGCCTGTGAGAAAAGCTCCTCATCGTTGAGACAGAGAAAGCCGCCGATGTTGACCAGGCAATCCTTTTTTCCGCTCATGGTGCAGCCGTCGCCATAGCTGAACATCTCCCGCACGATGTCGGCAATGGGTTTGTCGGCGTAGCCCTCCTCCTGCTCCCGGATAAAATAGGCGTTCTCCACACAGCGGGTGGCATCGAAGAAGAGTTTGATCCCATAGCGGGCGGTCAGCTCCCGCACCTCGCGGATGTTACGCATGCTTACCGGTTGTCCCCCGGCCAGGTTGACCGTCACTGCCAGGCAGACGTAGGCAATGTTTTCCGCTCCCTTCTCGTTAATCAGACGTTGTAGCTTATGCAGATCAATGTTCCCTTTAAAAGGAACAGAGAGGGAAGCTTCGTGTGCCTCATCGCGGATTACATCGGCGAAGATGCCGCCGTTGCGCTCCTGGTGATAGCGGGTGGTGGTGAAGTACATGTTGCCCGGTATATACTGTCCGGGCCGGATGGCAATCTGCGAAAGCAGGTTCTCTGCCCCCCTCCCCTGATGGGTGGGAACCAGATACCTGAAGCCGAACAGCTCCCGTACCGTTTCCTCGAGGTGCAGGAAGTTACGGCTGCCGGCATAGGCTTCGTCGCCCATCATCATGCCGGCCCACTGGCGGTCGCTCATGGCATTGGTGCCGCTGTCGGTGAGCAGGTCGATGTAGACATCATCGCTGGGGATCAGGAAGGTGTTGAAGCCGGCTGCTTTGATCACCTTTTCCCGTTCTTCACGGGAGATCATTCTGACGGGTTCTACCGATTTGATACGAAAAGGTTCTGCTGGATAGTCGAATAAGTTCATAGCATTAACGTTTTAATGGTATTTTCTTTACAAATGTAATGAATGTTTGAAACTCAGGAAACAGTTCACCGATTTTTTTTCTGTCTCAACCATTGTCTCCTGTACGGTCGTTTTTTGCTATCTTTGTCGTTCGTAAGGAACAACAAGAAAAGTAGCAAATTATGGTAATAGCAGTAGATTTTGACGGTACCATCGTAGAGCATGCATATCCCGAGATCGGCAAACCCATCCCGTTTGCCATTGAGACCCTTCTGCAGCTGCAGAAGGACAACCATAAGCTGATCCTTTGGACGGCCCGGGAAGGAGAGCTCTTACAGGATGCCATCGATTATTGTGCGGAGCGGGGACTCTATTTTTACGCAGAGAATGCGAACTACCGGGGTGAGGCACGAGAGAAAGCCTCCCGCAAGCTGGGTGCCGATCTGTATATCGACGACCGTAACCTGGGGGGATTACCGGATTGGGGCGTGATCTACAACGCGGTGAATGCCACCAGAAACGGAGGCAATGCCCTGCAGATCATGGCGGGCGCCTCGGCCATGCCCGAGCCGAAGAAGCGGCGCGGCTTTTTTGGAATAAAAAGAGGCGGATAAAATTTTAATTTCTCTGTTTTACCAAACGAAAATGTTCATTACCTTTGTGTCATCTTTTACTTACAAATTATTACAGTATGCAACAGGACAGGCAACTCTTTGATATCATAGAAAGAGAAAAAGAGAGACAATTGAAGGGAATCGAGCTGATTGCTTCGGAAAACTTCGTGAGCGAACAGGTGTTGCAGGCCATGGGGTCGGTGCTCACCAACAAATATGCGGAAGGGTATCCCGGGCGTCGCTATTATGGTGGCTGCGAGATGGTGGACCGGAGTGAGCAGTTGGCGATAGAGCGGCTGAAAAAGCTGTTTGGCGCCGAATGGGCCAATGTGCAGCCCCACTCGGGAGCACAGGCCAATGCTGCTGTGTTCCTGGCCTGCATGAAGGCGGGTGATTCCTTCCTCGGCCTTAATCTTTCTCATGGGGGGCATCTCTCCCACGGTTCACCCGTTAATTTTTCGGGATTGATGTTTCGCCCCATTGCTTACAGTGTGCGGAGAGAGGATCAGCGGGTTGACTACGACGAGCTGGAGAGGCTGGCACGTGCCGAGCGCCCGAAGATGATCATTGCCGGTGCGTCGGCTTATTCACGTGAGTGGAATTATGCCCGTATCCGGAAGGTGGCCGACGAGATCGGCGCCATCTTTATGGTCGACATGGCCCATCCCGCGGGACTGATCGCGGCCGGTCTGCTGGAGAACCCGCTGAAGCATGCCCATATCGTCACCTCCACCACCCACAAGACCCTGCGCGGGCCGCGTGGCGGTGTGATCCTGATGGGACGGGATTTTGAGAACCCCTGGGGCATCACCACTCCCAAAGGGGAGGTGAAGAGGATGTCGGCATTGCTCGACTCGGCGGTTTTCCCGGGTATGCAGGGCGGACCGTTGGAGCATGTGATCGCCGCCAAGGCGGTCTCTTTCCATGAAGCGCTGCAGCCGGAGTATAAGGTCTACCAGTCGCAGGTGAAGAAAAATGCGGCCGTGATGGCACAGGCTTTTATGGATAAGGGGTACAACGTGGTGTCGGGGGGTACTGACAACCACTGCATCCTGGTGGATCTGCGTAGCAAGTTTCCCGCTCTGACCGGCAAGGTGGCGGAGAAGATGCTGGTGGAGGCTGACATCACCACCAACAAGAACATGGTACCGTTCGACAGCCGTTCGCCCTTCCAGACCTCCGGCCTGCGGTTCGGCACGCCTGCCATCACCACTCGTGGCGGCAAAGAGGAACTGATGACAGAGATCGTGGAGATGATCGACACGGTGTTGTCCGATGAGACAAAGATCACAGTGGTGCGCAATCAGGTGAACCGGACCATGAAGCAGTATCCGCTGTTTGCCTGGTAGAGAAGCGTCAGGAAGCGTACCGCACTGGGGAAGGACCCGGTGAGTGCGAATAGATGGGGAATGGTTGAACGGTTCCCCATTTTTTTATACTTTTGCCACAGATCGGCAGATGACCGGATAACCCCTATGAATATCCTGCAGACTGACATACAATATATTCCCGGCGTGGGACCCAAAAGAGCGGAGATCCTCCACAAGGAGACCGACCTCTTTACCCTGGGTGACCTGCTGCGCTGGTATCCCTACCGTTATATCGACCGTACGCGGATCTATTACGTGCACGAGATCGACAGCGCACAGGCTTATATCCAGCTGAAAGGAAAGATCACTGCATTTGAGACCTTCGGTGAGGGACGCCGGCGCCGGTTGGTGGCACACTTCACCGATGGCACCGGCTTCGTCGATCTGGTCTGGTTTCAGGGGATCCGCTTTGTGGAGGGCAAGTACAGGCTCAACCAGGAGTATATCGTCTTTGGTAAACCCACGCTCTTCAACGGGAAGTGGAACATCGCCCACCCCGATATCGACCCGTTTATGAATGAGTCGGACCGACCCGAGGGACTGATGGCGATGTACAATACTACTGAGAAGATGAAGCATCATTTTCTCAACTCTCGCGCCATGCAGAAGATCATCACCGCCGCTTTCTCGCTGATCAAGGAGCGGCTGCCCGAATCCCTCTCACCCGACGTGGTGAAAGAGATGGGGCTGATGCCGTTCCACGATGCGCTGGTGAATATCCATTTTCCTAAATCACCTGCACTGCTGCGCGATGCCGAGTACCGGCTCAAGTTCGAAGAGCTCTTTTATATCCAGCTCAGCATTGTACGCTATGCCTCCGAGCGAAAGGAGAAGCTGAAGGGATTTGTCTTCGGAAAGGTGGGGGAAACCCTGCATACCTTCTTCAGGGATTATCTCCCGTTTGAGCTGACCGGCGCTCAGAAGCGGGTGATCCGTGAGATCCGGCGCGATATGGCTACCGGCCGGCAGATGAACCGCCTGCTGCAGGGCGATGTGGGTAGCGGCAAGACGCTGGTGGCGCTCATGTGCATGCTCATTGCCCGCGACAATGGCTTCCAGTCGGCACTGATGGCGCCAACGGAGATCCTGGCAGCGCAGCATTACGAGACCTTTGTGCAGATGCTGAAAGGGATGAAGGTGCAGGTGGCGCTTCTCACCGGTTCCACGCGGAAGAGGGAGCGGGAGGCGATCCATGTCGCCCTCCTCTCGGGTGAGATCGACATCCTGATCGGCACCCACGCGCTGATAGAGGATGTGGTGCAGTTTCGCAACCTCGGCTTCGTGGTGATCGATGAACAGCACCGTTTCGGCGTGGCGCAGCGGGCGAAACTGTGGGAGAAGAACCGGCAATCGCCCCATGTGCTGGTGATGACCGCCACCCCCATCCCGCGCACGTTGGCCATGACGGTCTACGGCGACCTGGATGTCTCGGTGATTGATGAGCTGCCACCCGGTCGCAAGCCGGTGCAGACGCTGCATCGCTATGACAGGAAACGGGGAGCGCTCTACCAGTTCATCCGTGAGCAGATCGTGCAGGGACGACAGGCCTACATCGTTTATCCGCTCATCGAGGAGAGCGAGACGCTCGACCTGAAAAACTTAGAGGAGGGGTATCTGCATATCAAAGAGGTGTTTCCCGAGTTTTCCGTCTGCAAGATGCACGGCCGGATGAAAGCACCCGAGAAGGAAGAGGTGATGCGCCGCTTTGTGGCCAATGAAGCACAGATCATGGTCTCTACCACTGTGATAGAGGTGGGGGTGAACGTGCCCAATGCGAGCGTGATGGTGATCGAGAGTGCTCAGCGTTTCGGCCTCTCGCAGTTGCATCAGCTGCGCGGCAGGGTGGGTCGTGGTGCGGATCAGTCCTGGTGCATACTGATTACCCCTTATGAGCTTTCGGCCGATACCCGCAAGCGGATGGAGATCATGACGGAGAGCAACGACGGTTTTGTGATCGCCGAGGCGGACCTGAAACTGCGCGGCCCGGGTGATCTGGAGGGGACACAGCAGAGCGGCATCCCTTTCAACCTGCATATCGCCGACCTGGTGCGGGACAACGCTATTCTGTTCCGTGCCCGCGAGATCGCGGAGCAGCTCATCCTGGCAGATCCGCATCTGGCTCAACCGCACCACTTAGTACTGAAGCAGCAGCTGAGCCGCTTGAGCGGTAATCGGTATGATTGGGGAAGAATCAGTTAACCTCTTGTAATCTCTTCTTTCTCTGCATCCCAGTACATGGTGCGTCCCTCCAGATAGGCGCGTGTGCCCATATGGGCCGTGATTGCCTCTTCAAACCCGCGGTCGATATTGCAGGAGGTCTGTTTCCCGCTGCGGATACACTCCAGCCACTCCCGCAGGTGCAGGTAGGTGGTGTTGTACCGTTTCCCGTCCACGTAGGAGTAGAGGAGTCCCCGTTCCGCGAAATAAAGCTCGGTGGCGGAGGTGACCGCATCGATGCTCTTGCCCGGCACATAGTGATAAAACGGTTCTCCCGGCTTGATGGTGCCGTTGTCGATCTTGTCGCGGTACTGTTCCGAGCGGGGATCGATGGTGACTGTGAGGGTGTTGCCCAACTCCATGGTGGCATCGTGCCCCATGATCTTGCGGCTTCTGTTGAACTGGCTGGCCAGGGTGGCCGAATAGAGCATGGTCAGCCCTCTGTCGGCATACTCAAAGGTTGTTTGCAGCACATCGGGAACGGTACGTCCGTCGCGGAAGAAATAGACACCCCCCGAGGAACTGGCTGAGGAGGGAATGCCCAGATCCATGATCTGGTTCATGGCGTCAAACTCATGCGTGAGCAGGTCGCCACTCAGTCCGGTACTGTAATCCCACCAGCAGCGCCAGCGGAAGAAGCGTTCCAGGCGGAACTGATCACGCGGATCCGGGCCAACATATTTCGCCAGGCCGGCTGAGGTCATATAATCCATATACTCCTTCACTCTGTCGGGTTCCCCTTCAAATTGTTTCCAGTCGATGGTCTGCGGGTTGGCATCGGGGTGGATGGGGTAGACCCATGCGCCGTTGGGGTCGTTGCGGTTGGTGCCTGTCTCGATGAGCGATACCGCTCCCAGTAATCCTTTCTCAATGATCTCACGGGCTCTCATATTGGTTTCTACCTGCCGGTTCTGGTGCCCCAGCTGGAAAATGATACCGCTTTGTTTTATCCCTTCCCGCAGGGTATAGGTCTCCGGCACGGTCCAGGTCATCGGCTTCTCCAGGTAGACATGCTTGCCGGCACGGGCGGCATCGAGAGCCATCTGCCCGTGCCAGTGGTCGGGGGCGGCGATCACCACTGCATCCACATCATCGGCGGCCAGCAGTTCACGGTAATGACGGTATCTCCTAGGTGCCGCTCCATATTGCCCGTTGAGGCCTTCCCGGTGGATATTGGCTCCTGCGGCAATCGCTTCTTCCGCATGCACATCGAAGATGTCACAAACAGCGGTGATCACGATCTTCAGATCCTCCTGCTCCCTGAAATCCTGATAGCGGTTGTCGGAGCTGTCCTGTTTATGAGCCTGTTTCAGATCCTCCACATATTGCGGGGTGCCGAACCCGAGAGCGATCATCAGCTGCTTGCCCCGGATACCCGATCCGATGATTCCCAGCCGGATGGTCTTTCCGTCGGGAGCGAGGGGCGAAAGGGGAGAGATCTCCGAGTTGAAGTGAAACATGTTGGCAGAGGTGATATTGCGCGTCTCCTGTTTCTTTTTACGATAGACACCATATGCCACGGCTCCCAGCACCGGTACGGTTGCCAATGCCTTGATGGCCTCTCTTCTGCCGTGAGAGACCGGCTTGCGGTTCTTATTCTCGGGATGGTTTGTTTTTTCGTTCGGGTTACTATCTTTTTCGCTCATTTTGTTTTGTTTTTAAAAATGATCCTGTCCAATCCTATTCTCTTCGCTGTAGGGAAGAAAAAGAGCACTGCCACTGCGGCCAGCATCACCAGATTTTTATCCACCCAGAGATACGATCCTTCGGTAGGCAGCAGGTAAGTTGCTTGCAGCAAGGGAGGGTGTGACAGGTAGTAGAGTATCAGGAAGAGAGCTGCACCGATATAGCCCGCTTTCTCAAATAGCCCCAGGATCAGGAGCAGTCCGACCAGCGTGAGTCCCCAGATATTGATAAAATCGGCAGTTGCCATCAGGTCCGGGTTACCGGCAATCATCCGGTAAAGGGGGGCGAACAACCCTTTTGAGTCCATTAAGTAGCCATATGCGGTCCACTTGGGGGTAAAAACTTTGGCCAGCCCCTCATAAAGGAAATACCAGCCGATCAGTACTCTCAGGGTGAGTAGCGAATAGACCTGACCCTTTGAGTTGTTGCATTGCTTATTGATCATTTTTTTATGGAGTGTGAAGTCTGTTGTCTATTAAACAGGGCAAAGATATCTTTTTTTAAAAACAATTCCAGCCTTTACCGACTGGGTTTTGCTCTGCTCCCTTCAATATTAGTGAAAATTAACGTGCCGTGATCTTCAGCCCTTTACTCTTTTTCATCCGCTTGTGCATAATGCGTTGGCCATCGGGTGATGTGTCACCGGGGCTGGCTGTATCATCGCAACGGGCAGCGAGCTATTGGCGAAGAGCTCATGGTTGCATATGTGTATTTTTGATTGTTGAACCCGAAAGAGTAGCTGTTATTTTTCCGGGCCCTTTATTTCCGGGCTTATTTCCGGATTTTTGTAATCAAAGAAGGTGATGCCGTTCTTTTCGTATAGGGCATTCATTTTCTCCATCCGCCTGTCGAAATGGCGGAACTCTTTTACAGCATCGTTGCACCAGGCTGCTTCCGCCAGGGCTGCGATACGCGGGAAAAGCATGAACTGAAATTTCTCCTTTTTGTGGATTACCTCTGTCCATACGTTGGCCTGAATTCCCATTACCAAGGGAGAGCCAAAAGAGATTCCGCCGGTCAGCCTGAGGCTGGGGAACTCATATACGCTTTCAATTGGGGCAAAGGCGCCATCCCATTTACGGCCTGAAGTATGAGATTCATGTTGTACGAAATCGAAATAAAGAGGGATCCTCGGACAGAGTATGGTGCGATAACCCCTGCTGAGACCCTGTTCCAATAACTGGGGCTGATCGTGTCTCCACCACATGACCAGTGTGTTGTTTGCCGGGAGGTTGGCGGTCACTACTTCATCCCATCCGATCGTCGTTTTGCCCAGTGTTCTTACAGAGTCTGTCATCCGGTGCAGGAAATAGTGTTCTACGTCCGTGAGGCTTTCCAACTTCTCTTTTTCCATGAGGGAGCGGACTTCCGGCATATCATGCCATTGTTGATTCCCAAAATGCACTTCATCGCCTCCGATATGTATGTAGGGGGAAGGGAAGAGGGTTGTTATCTCCTTAAGGATATTGGTCAGAAAAGAGTAGGTACCCTCTTTCCCGGGATGAAAAGTAAAATGGGGATGTTTTTTTTTTCCGATCCGCCTCCGCTGAATTCGGGATATGCTTTGACGGCAGCTGTGGCATGCCCGGGCATGTCAATCTCGGGGATTATCTCTATAAAGCGATCGTTCGCATACTGCACGATCTCCGTTATCTCTTTCTGTGTGTAGAATTGTGCTGTTGCTTCCGGGTCGGAGCTATTCCCCGTGGCACCGATGATTGTCAGCAGAGGATATTTTTTGATCTTGATACGCCATCCCTGTGAATCGGTAAGGTGCCAGTGGAATTTATTGAGCTTGTACATCGCCATAAAGTCCAACAGTTTCATGATTTCTGTTTTACCGATGAAATGTCGGGACTCGTCTACCATCACACCTCTCCATCCGTAACGAGGATGGTCATTGATGACTGCAAGAGGCAGGCTTCCCTCTTTACCGGCATTGATCATCAACTGTAGCATTGACTGCAGGCCGTAGAAACAGCCGTTGGGGAATCCGGCTTCAATAACGATGCCATTTGGGGCAATCCACAACCGGTATTCTTCCGGGTTGTTGAACGTATTATTTTGGACCAGCCGGATGAATCCGTTTTTCTTTTTTCTCCGGACATGGATGGAAAATTTTTGGGTTGTCTCCATGAAACCCGGGATCAAATTACTGAATTCGTTGTCAGCGGAGATAGTGATTTCCCGCTGGATGGTCACCATGCCTGTCTGTGGGTTATAATCATTCGGACGGGGGATAATCTCCTGGGCAAAACCCTGCGCGCTTACCAGCATTATCATCAAAAGAGTAAAAGTATTTTTCATCATGGGCGTATTTTTTGGGTTGCTTTTATCGGATCATCTTCATGTCGGAAATTTTCACGTGCCCCGATACAACTTTAATCCTCAGATCTGTGCCGGCCGTTTCATTGAACGTGTATTTGTTTGTTTTGTTTAACTCCCTGGGAGAACCTTTGAAAACAGTTATAAACTGCCCGCCGCCACTGGATATCTGTATTTCAAAAACAGACTGCGGGTCACTCTCTTTGTGCCAACGTATTGCGATATGATCCAACGGCATGTTTTCATTGAGAGGAAAGGTCAGAAAATACCCTTTATGGCCTTCCCAAAATGAATTCTGGTCTTTGTCCAGTACATTCAGTGCGTCAGAGGTCTGCGGATCGGAAGTCACCAATGGGGTTGCTACCAGCTTGTGTTTGTCGAATCCTTCTCCCAGCAAGAAGAATGATCGGCTCAGCCTGATATCTTCTGACGAGGCACCGATCATCACCTTGAATTCACCCGGTTCAACAACCCATTCGTTGTCACTATTCATAAGTTTCAAATCACGGGGTTGAATAGTAAACTGTATCTCTTTTTCCTCACCGGGCTGCAGGTGGATCCTTTCGAAACCGCGCAGGTTCTTCTCATAGGTAGTGACCGAACTTAACACATCCCTGGTGTATAGTTGCACAACTTCATCGCCGGCCCTGTCGCCGGTGTTTTTTACTTTCACTGTGACAAAAAGGCTCTCTTTGTCGGTAATGTCCTCTTTCGAAAACTGCAGGTCTGAATAGGCAAAGGTGGTGTAGCTCAAGCCATATCCAAACGGATACAAGGATCCGTTCACCCGGCTCTGGTTCCCATCCGTACCGGGAGTACGTCCGCCGTCGACTTGCGAAGCTGGTTTTGCCGGGAAGTTGAACGGAATCTGTCCAACAGTCTTGGGGAAGGTTACGGTCAGTTTCCCTCCCGGGTTATAATCCCCGAAGAGTACGTCGGCTACAGCCGTTCCTCCCTGTGACCCGGGGTACCATGCTTCAATAATTCCCGGGATATTCCTGTCTGCCCAGTTGATGGACAGGGGGCGCCCGTTAATCAGAACCAGTACCACGGGTTTGCCCGTAGCGTGAATTTCTTTTAACAAATCCAGTTGGCGACCAGGCAGGTCGAGTGATGAACGGGACTTGTTTTCACCGGCAGTACGGCTATTCCCTCCCAGCACCACCACAGCCACATCGCTTTTCATGGCGTTAGTCACGGCTTTGTCAATTTCGGCCTGTTCCACGTCTGTGATCGGGTAATCGATAATTTCCGAGTCTGGCCAGTGTGCATCCACGATGTTGCACCCTTTTGTGTATAGTACTTCCATGTCGTCCCCTGCCTTGTCACGGATTCCGTTCAAAACGGTTTTTACCTCCACGGCCAGAGGACCGTAGTGGGTCAGGGCATAAGAGGTATCGTCGGCATTCGGTCCGCATACGGCGATGGTTTGAATGTCCGTTTTTTTTAGGGGCAAGATATTTTTGTCGTTTTTTAATAATACGATGCTTTCACGCGAGGCTTGCAGCGCTACCTTCTGGTGCTCTTCCGAATTAACTTCTGCATCGGCCTGTTTCAAATCCGTTTGATAGGGAGAGTCAAACAAACCTATGAGAAATTTCACGCGCAGAATATCTCTTACCCTCTCGTCGACCGTCTCCATCTCAATCGCCCCTTCCCTGATCAGATCACGCAGCGGCAACACATAGGAGTCGGGCGAGCGGAAGGTACAACGCACATTGAGTCCGGCCA
>JAQVWR010000070.1 GCA_028709605.1 Proteiniphilum sp. | reverse complement strand
CCTCTACTTGTCAGATTTCTTCGAACGACATCGGAGCTTGTATTATGACAATCTGACGCGAGTCAGGACGCATGGAGATATCAACCAATGGCTGAAATTTTTCCTCTCGGGAGTGATCGAAACCTCCCAAAAAGGGGTGAATACGTTGGATTCGATCATGCACATGAAGCAATCCATCGAAAAGCAAATGGATACACTGGGGAAAAGGAGTGCAGAAGCAAGGCTTGTGATTGATCACATGTACAAGAAGCCAATTCTGTCGGCGAAAGAATTGATTGAATTGACCGGCAAATCCTCTCAAACAGTATATAACCTACTTGCCGATCTGGAGAGGTTGCAAATCATCAAAGAGATCACAGGTGCTCAGCGATACAAACTCTATTTGTTTGAGTTGTATATCAATTGTTTCAAGTAGATGTTTACACAGGGGTAATCTTCACAATTGATTTGGTAGTCGCAGCATTTGCGTCCACCAGGGAGATTTGGGAAACTGATCATTCGAGAATCGGACGCGATTTGCGACCGGTTCAATTGTTCACATATACTCCTGAAAACTCCATGCGGGCAAAAAGATCAAGGGAATGAAACCCCTCTACGTTCGCGACCTGGGTAACTATCTGCTTGCGATCTTTCAAAAACAGGGTAGTACCGGTGAGATCTACATTGTTAAAAAGGGCGACGGCAAGGTCTTCGAGATACCGGAAGAGTATATCCCCAGCCTCAGCGGGAACAACGAGAGACTCTATAACAGGAGCGTAAACAGGCGTTCTTTCCGGCCCAACTACATTGATAGTGAATGAGATTTCCTCGATATCGTGAACGACAGGAAGAATAACCTCTATTATACAGCGATTCGCTGCAACAACAGCGGAGTGTGCCCACATATCCTGTATCATGCTTCTCCGGCTCCCGGTGGGGAATTCACATACAAGCTCCTCTCGGTTGAGAACGAGACTGTATGGGGTTTTTGCGTGGATGGAGATGTGAATGCGCTATATGGACTTGCCGGGGGCAATGGATGCGATCCGTTAGCGCAGACGGAGTGCCAGGCGATCTCATCCCCACTGTAAAGAAAACGAATGGTGACGCTCCGGTGTATGTATGCAACTTTGTGTGGAGCGGTACGGGAGGGATCGTCGACCTGTCGAACGAGGAATCCTATCGAGAGACACCCTGTTCTGTTCAGGCAAATATGGTGATAAATAATTTGTTGTATCATTTTGACAAGAACAGTTTTGCCCTCAAGCGGGTGAACATCGAAGATGGGACTACCACTCACGTTTTTAAATTAGATCGTGCTCGGCTTGAAGGGTACACGGTTGCTCACATCCTCGATGTTTCCATAACTGGTATCTTGCTTGGTGCTTACAGGTTGTCAGACAAGCACTACTTACTGGCGAGGATGAATACCGATAACGAGATAACCATTCTGCAGGACATGCCAGGAGAAGTCTCTCTCTTCACCTCTTTAGATTAAGTCAGATTTATTATGAAATGATCGATTCATTTTTTATGGGTGGGTGCATATGGTCCGGAATCATCGGATGGAAGGTGAACGTGTGCCAATGAATCGAAGTATGGAAGGGATCAATGAAATCTTAGCGGAGATTTCATTGATGAGAAGCTGCTGAGGGATACCAGTTCATTGAAAATGTCTAATGAATGTCTAAATTATTTGGCTGAAATGCTTATAGAAAGCCATTTTGTTACAGAGAGAGATGATGAGAAGAATCTTCTGGATTTGAGACGCCTGAAGAACCATAACGAACAGACGATCAAGGGTAAAATCTTCGTGACCTTCATCGCCTACCGCGGCTCAGCGACTAGTCTTCGACCTCCTGGGTATACCCTATACCTTCAAGGGCAAAGACTGTACATCGGATAGTGTGCAGTAGATATGGTTACAAAAAAACGGGATTTTCGGTGTTCAAAGAAACAATCACCGTCCAACAGGTGATGGGAACGGTGATCAGCATCGCCGGAGCGACGATTTTCTTTTTATAGGATAATGCCAGGGTGCGCTATTATCAAGGGATGCTGTTTTCTTCTTCCGGTGGAGGCGGGAGATTGATATATGCTTTCGCAGTTGATACCGATCCGACAACCCCGATGCCATTGTGTACGTTGCTGAATGTGATCTCCGGCTCGGAAATTATTTTGAACGCTTCTTCATCGCTGGAGGGATCGTAGTCCCCTTCCCGGAAATAGGAATACAATTCCGGCGATATGGCAGTAAACATCACTTCAATGGGCGGGTTGAATACTTCCGTTTTGACGGGGACATAGATAGGGTAAACCCATCCGGAGTCATTCTCTTTTTCCTCGTAGGTGGTATGGGAATAGTAATAATCGGTGATGGAGAAATCCAGTGTATAGTTGTTATCACGGAATAGTTTATTGGAAAAAAGTGCCGAATTGAAATGTTTTATCCCTTCAAGCGACGAATTTCCCGATATTAGATCCTCTAACAGGCTGTTCCGATAACCCTCTTCAAAAATCGGATCGTCGTTCGTGTATATAAAAAGGTAGCGCTCCGGCAGGTCGGGGTACTCTTCGATTTTTTCACTCATCAGCCTGAGTCGGAGCCGGAAATAACGGTTTGCGCCGGTAGAACTCTCACTCACGGTCATTTTAATGCGCATATTCCGGAATAAGGGCTCTCCTGAAGTGTTACCGGAATAGGAATGGTCGTCGTTATTGATAATTGGGTTGTAGGTAAAGAAAGTGGCTGTGTCGACCCGGTGGATTTGCGGTGGTATCGGTATGGTGGTCTCCGCCCAGACGGGATAAAGTTTTTCGGCAGACGCTTCTATACGTATCTTGTCACCTGTTTCTGGACGTAGGGTGGAACGGTATATACTTTTCAATGCAGTGTATCCAAATAGTCTGTCCCGGCCGTGCACGGTATCCACCCGTACCATCCGCATCGTTTCCCGCTTCTCACCGTTGATGAACAGGGTCAGTGAGGCATCCTCCAGCAGGCTCCTGTCCAAAAGCGTATCGGTATATAAAAAACTCTTGCTGAGGCTTATTTCAATGAGTGAGTCGGGCGAGATGATCCCGTTCATCACGATCCTGGGTGTGTAATTGCCCGTGTCGAGTTTGATCTCTTTTTCGCATGCAGGTAAGGAGAGCAATATGCCGGCCAGTAAAATCGATAAATAGGTATGTATTGTTTTTGTCATCTCTTTAAAATTGGTAAGTGTAGGAAAATGAAGGGATAAAAGATAAAAGGGGATAGCTGTGGTATGTGGGATAACTCTGCTGCGGGTTACCATTCACTGTATTGGGATCAGGGGCAAATCCTTCAGATGGCAATACCATGAATGAGTTATGGTGTGCATATACGTTGTAGATGCTGAAATTCCAGATACCCCTCCTGCCATTCTTTTTGTGTCGGTAATAATTGAAACTAAGGTCGAGCCGCTGGTAATCCGGCATCTTATAGTTATTCCGTTGATGGATATATTGCCTTTTATTTCCATCCATATCAATATATTCTTCAATCGGGAGGGTTGTCCAGTTTCCGGTGGCGTAGACCCATGAAATATTCAGGTCGAATTTGCGGTTGAATTGATGTAAAAGCACAGCATTGATCTTATGCCGGTTATCATATTTCGCCGGATACACTTTTCCCTGGTTGATCTCACCGTTGGGGAACTGCCTGTCGGCCCACGAGAGGGTGTAGCCCACCCACCCCGATGTCTTGCCGAAGCTCCTTTTCGCCATCAATTCCAATCCGTAGGATGTCCCGATTCCCTGGGCAATGCGTTCTTCCCAGGTGGTATTGCTGGCAAGGATGCCTGCTCCGTCTTTGTATTCAACTTGGTTGGCCGATCTTTTGTAATATGTCTCTGCCGAGAGGTCAAAGCCGCGGTACCGCCCGAAGATCCCGGCCGAAAACTGGTGGGACGACAGCGGTTTCACATTCTGGGTGATGGGTATCCATAAATCGTTGGGCGAGCTTATGTAGCTGCTTTGCAGCAGGTGCACATACTGGCTCATCCTGGCGTAGGAGGCTTTCAGGGAGAGACCTTCGGACAAAAGATAACGGGCCGACAGGCGGGGCTGGGCGCTCAGGTAGGATTTCCCTTGCACAAAGAACCCCGTCAGATGAATACCGGCGTTTATTTTCAGGCGTTTGCCAAAATCCATTTCGTCTTCGACATAGAGGGATAGTTCCTGCACCCTGACCCGGTCGTCTGCATAGGTAATGGTATCATTATTTTTTCTTTCCCCGTCTTCGTCCTGCCTGAAGAACCGGCTCTCCTCAGGGCGGAAATTGTGATGCAGTAATGCTGTTCCAAAGCGGATCAGGTGGCAATTGTTGTATGCGTAATCAAAATTGAGGCGGTAGCCCATGTCTTCGATGCCGGACCGGTATACCGGCTTAAAAAATTGATAAATGCTTCCTGATTCTTCTTCCTGGGGTTCCATATTTTTCAAAGAGGAGGTCTCTTTATTTTCATACGAGACCGAAATATCCGAGTTGTAGCGGCTATACACTAACGTAGCATTTGAGAACAGTTTGCTGTTGACGGCATACGCCCAATTGAGGGAGGCCATGCGTGTTCCCCAGCCTATATCGATTTTTGAAGTTTCGTCAGCATTTCTTTTGTATTCGTATTGGATGGGGTCGTCGTCAGGGTAGTCCGTTCCGTAGGAATACACGGGGTCCCCATTTATTTCGTATTTCCTAATGCTGTTGCTGTGGAAGAATAATTTGTCTTTCCCGTCGTACAGGCTCAGGTAAAGCCGGCTTTTCTCGGAGAATTTGTGGTTGATCTTCGCATTGAAATCATAAAAATAATAGGCAAAGTCAACCTTATCATAGTCTGCCGGGTTTTTCTTCTTATTTCTCCTGTTGATAAAGTACATTGCCGGACGGGCAATCAGGTCAAGATAGGTGCGGCGGAGGGAAACCGAGAACGATGTTTTGTCTTTGGCGAGGGGCCCCTGTAGGTTCAAATGGGATGAAATCAGTCCTATGGAGGCCGTGCCAGAGAATTTTTTCATGTCGCCATCGTTCATCCGTACATCCACTACTGAAGAGAGGCGCCCTCCATAACGGGCGGGAAAACTACCCTTGTAGAAGTCCATCGTTTTCACCGCTTCGGGATTGAAGGTGGAGAAAAGGCCAAGTAGGTGATGGACGTGGTAGAGGGGGTTCCCGTCCACAAGGTACAGGTTCTCATCGGCATTTCCGCCCCGCACATAGAGCCCGGCCATACCGTCGGTGCCTACAGCCACGCCGGGCATCTGCTGCAAGGTCTTGATCACGTCGCTTTCACCCATCAATGCAGGGACGGCTTTCAGTGTCGCGGCGTTAAGGCTTATCTTGCCTGTCTCGGCGTGTAGCACCGGGTTTTTCAGTTCTCCGTCCACCACCACTTCTTTCAGCAGTGTGGACGGTGGTAGAAAAAAATGGATCACAGTGTCTTGTGATACAGTGAGGGGGTGATTCTCTGAGGTATATCCTACGTAACTGGGACGCAACTCAATTTCTCCCGGCAGAACGGAGAGGCTGTAAAATCCGAAATTATTGCTGACAGCACCTTGCCCCGAGGTCAGGTCATAAATATTAGCGGCGATCAGCGATTCGTGCGATTCCCGGTCGTAAATAAATCCGCAGACAGTGACCTCTTTCGGGCGTTTTTTCAGGATGATATATTTTCCCCGCATGATATATTGAATATCGGTTTTATCGAAGAGTGCCTGTAATACTTTTTCGAGCGGTCCGTTCGCAATCCGGATGGTGATCCCGGGAAAATCCTTTAATAGTGAAGGGCTGTACGAGAATGTGTAACCCGTCTGTTTCTCTATTTCCCAAAGGACCTCTGTGACCGGCTTGTTTTCTACATTCAGGGTGATTGTTTCCTGGCTGACCGCCGCCGTGAAGAAGGTGGTCAGTAGTAACAAAAGAATAGCTTGTCTCATCGTGGTGGTATAATAGTAATGTGTGTATCGAGTGTGAAATTAATGATATTGATGATCTCATTAATGCTGCCCTTTGTGAAAGAGGAACTGAACGTCAGGTGCGATTCACTGTCCGGCAGCTCTATTTGGACGTTATAAAAGCGCGACAGCACCATCACGATCTCTCCCAGCCCCATGTTGTTGAAAGTGAATGATCGCGTTTTACTGTTGATTTCCATTTCGCTGCCGGGGGAAGAAACGTTTATGATTCCGGGTTCGGCGTTGTAATACACGGTCATGCCGGCAGTACATAATAGTGGGATCACCGGATCATAGGGTGTGAACCGTACTATCCCTGATGCGACGGAGAGACGGGTCTCGTCATCATCAGCCCTGACGGTAAATTCCGTGCCGAGCACTTCTATTTGCGCCGCAGGCGTGGATACGATAAACGGTTTTGCTTCGTCGCGAGCGACGGCGAAGGCGATCTCTCCTTGAATTGTGACACGCCGTTCGTCCTTGTCGAAATGTTTGTCGTATGCCAATATTGCTCCTTTCTGCATTTCAATGCGGGAATCGTCGGGAAGGGTGAATTGTGTGCGATCCTGTTTGGCGATAAATGTATCCCCCCCTTCGGTGGTGAGATACAATATTCCCGCCGTGATGAGAATGATTCCCACTGCCACTGCCGCAGCGCGCCGGAGCAGAGGAAATGACCGTCTTCTCGGAGCGATGCCTAAACGTTTCCCTACTTGTGCCCAGGTTTTACGGCTATCGAACCTGCCGGGTTGATAGTGGAGGGCTACAAAACATACGGATTCTTCTGTTTTACAGAACTTTAACGGTCGCATGGCGATCTTCTATTTTAGATAAATTACCCTGAATATTGGTCAACAAAATTAATATTATTTATTGTAACTACTCAGGGACCCTTTTCCTGAGCAATGATGAAGAATGTCGCAGGGTTGTCGACATCCTGTTGTAACTTTTTTTGAGTTTTTCCTCATGCCACTATCCCTGTATCGAAATTGTTATATATCAGATTATTGTAGGCTATTTGGAGGGTATTACAGGCCTTCAAAAAATTTCGGAATGACCCTCCGAAAGAAGGGGTGCATGTCTCGCCAAAATGCCCGGGAATAGTCTTTAATCCGTTGATGATCAAATCGTTAAATTTGCACAGATCCATTATTTTTTTCGACCTTTGCGGAGGTATGAAAAAGAACTTTACTACAGGACTTGGAAAGAGTGCCGAAGCAGACCGGACAAAGCTCTCCCGGCAGCGCAGGCAGATACTTCGGGAACTCGGCCTTTCCGAAGAGCCTAACTCCACGGAACTGGCAGAGCGGCTGCCGGCGCAGGCGAAGACCAACAGAACCCTTGTCAAAACCCTTGAGGAGAAGGACAGGGAACTTGCGCGGATGGATCTTATTCTTTCTGTCCGTAACAGTGAAATAAAAGTCAAAGAGGCTCGTATTGCCGAGCTTGCATCCCGTGTTGTCGAGCTCGGGGGGGGCAGGAAGTCCGGTGGGCAGAAAGGCCATTCAGGGAACACCCTGCTCCAATCCGAAAATGTAACGGAAACGCAACAGTGGTACCCCGTCCCCGTGTGTCCGGAATGTGGAAAGCCGCTGGAGATAGACTCTGCGATCGTCTGTGCCACACGCCAGGTGGTGAACATTCCGTTTCCGATTGCGCCCACGGTTGTGAACTGTTGCGGAACCTCACCTACACGATGCAGACCTTTCCGGATGATCCATGGAGCCTCGACATGCTCGACCTGCTGCGGGACTCCGTCCATCATCGCAATGAAAATGACATTGGAGATGCTGTTCCCCCCACGAACAACGACTCCGAAAAGGCATTGAGACCGGCCAAGACCAAATTGAAAGTCAGCGGCTGCTTCCGCTCCGAGGAAGGAGCCGGGAACTATGCCACCGTTGCCTCCGTCATCCAAACGGCGACGGGAAACGGACAGAACCCCTTTGAGTTCCTTCGGGTGATTGCAATCCTTGCTCAAGCGTAGTTTCGAGTATAACATGGTTATTGACGAATAGTCAGGACTCTCTGAGTCTATGACCGGGGGTGCCTGAGTCGTTACTATTTTTTAATGATATGAGTGGGCCAAGATTCGGGGGTGATAATAATTCTAAAACTCGTATCCCACTCTCAATCCAATTATTGAACTGTTTTTTTCAGCATATGATTTTAAATCTACTACAGCATTTTCTGGATGAATAATATTCTCAGTTTTAACTTTCAACAAATCATACGAAATAGCAAGGAAAAGTGAACGTTGCTTTGCTATATCATAGCTTACTCCAATTGACGGAGAAATGAAAAAGTCAGCACTGTACTTAATTTCACCGGAGTATTTAAGGCCGTTGATATCTATGCCAGCTATTCCCATGTCTGTAGAGCCAAAGCCATATCCAATTTTTATGTTAAAGAATGGTTTTAACAGCCAATTAGGTTTCAGTCTGTATTTAGAATGAATATATACCGGATAACTCCTTTCCGGATAAGTACTTTTGTGTTGCATAAGACCTCCTCCAATCCCTATTGCGAAGTTGTCATTGATTCGATAATAAGGTGAGAGAAAAATTTGATACGCACTGGCATTGTCTTTATTGCTTATTGTTCCATATCCTGCTTCCAGTTGCAATCCTATTTTTTTGTCCTGTGCCATTATGGCGGGGAAAGAAAATAGGAATAAAACAGATAAACTTAGTAAGATTATTTTCCTCATAAATTTGTTTTCCATAATTAATATCTTAATAAAACACACTTTATTTTTACTTTAGTAATTACCACCATCGGAAAAATCTATAATGCAATGGTACTATAAAAGTATAAGCTCTCAAAGCGTCGTAGTAAATCTGGGCCTCTCCATAAACATCTTTCTGATAATAGCCAGGTGTAGAAGTTGGAGTGGATATTTCAGTACCGTTTACTAAAAAAAACGAATGATCATGTGAGGAATAACCGTCTATCGTTTTATTATCGACGACCCTCAGCCCCTGAGTCCCAATATGAGCATAAGTTTTTGTAAGCGCCCAATGGTTATACCACGCTCCAAGAAATCCTTTTTTCCTGAAACATATATCAAACCCAGCTTTCGTTCTGGCAATATTATGCACAGTCACATCATCGAGAGTAACCCATATGCGCCTATTGTTCATTTGAAATGTTTTGTCCGGTAACAACTGAAATGGCGTACCAGGGAAAAAAACATTTCCTGCTCGAGTATTTGAAGGGGCACCCTCGTCTGATATAATCACGACTTCCTCTGGTGGTGTTAAACCAAGTTCTCGTAACTGTTCATAGGTAGAAATGTCTTTCATGTTGACTGTTTCCCCGTCTATAATTATTTCTCCATCACTATTAAGGAATTTAGATAAAGCTGGATCGCTTACGGGAAGGTAAGCAGAATAGTCATCCCCATATTCAGGGAAATAAAGAGAAGCATATTTTTCCTTAAATTCCTCATATCCGCCTTCCCTGTCATAGTACGACTCTGCATTTTTCATCGCATCTACAAAAATATCATAAAGCGATTTAAAGCCATCAATGCTTACTTCATTATTGAAAACGTCTTCACTACTCTGTCTTGTTGAAACACTTGTTGAAACAGATTGAGGGGCTTTCAACTTAGATACTAAGTTTTGCAATTCACTCTCATTGTTC
>JAQVWR010000069.1 GCA_028709605.1 Proteiniphilum sp. | reverse complement strand
CACTGCTGACCCTGGAATATGGCGATACCACCATCTGCCTGCCGCAGCACGTCACGGAAAACAGAACCTATCGTTCAGAGGCATCGATGTATCTTGCGGAGGATACTTTACAAAGTATCTACGGATACGTGCACCTGAATGATTCCCTGAACAGAGTACCGTTTATTCAGCTGTACCACATCAGCCTGGGTGCAGAGACCCCTGATTCTGCCCCGGCAATGATGCCGCCGGATCAGCGCATCCCCGTTCGCCAAAGCGCGGTGACGGCAGATTCCCTGGCAAACCCTGCAAAAAGGCAACAAATTATGAAAAACAATGAGTCATAAGAGGATCCTTATTTTAGATAAAATGCTATATTTGCAGGGAATAAAAAAGTCAACAATATTTAACATTTAACTTATCATAACAGAACATCAGATGGAAAAGAAAAGAGTTTACACCTTTGGGAACGGTGCAGCCGAAGGGCGGGCGGATATGAAGAACCTGCTTGGAGGAAAAGGGGCGAACCTGGCCGAGATGAATTTGATTGGTGTGCCCGTACCCCCGGGTTTTACCATTACCACTGAGGTTTGTACCGAGTATAACGAGCTGGGTCGTGACTATGTGATCGCCACCCTGCAAGAGGATGTGGAGCAAGCGGTGACCCAGATCGAATCACTTACCGGCACGAAGTTCGGTGATAAGAAGAACCCCTGTCTGGTTTCGGTAAGGTCCGGTGCGCGCGTCTCCATGCCGGGGATGATGGATACGGTGTTGAACCTGGGCTTGAATGATGATGCCGTGGAAGGCATTGCCCGCAAATCGGGCAATGAACGGTTTGCGTGGGACTCATATCGTCGTTTTGTGCAGATGTACGGGGACGTGGTGCTGGGCATGAAACCGCAGAGCAAGGAAGATATGGATCCTTTCGAGGAGATCATGGATGAGGTGAAGGAGTCGAAAGGTATTGAGTTGGATACCGATCTTACCACCGACGACCTGAAAGAGCTGGTGAAACGGTTTAAGGCTGCCGTGAAAGAGAAAACGGGACACGATTTTCCCGTAAACCCGTGGGATCAGCTCTGGGGTGCTATATGTGCCGTCTTTGACAGCTGGATGAACGAACGGGCTATCCTCTACCGGAAAATGAATAACATCCCCGAAGAGTGGGGTACCGCCGTGAACGTGCAGGCCATGGTATACGGCAATATGGGCAAGACCTCCGGTACGGGGGTGGCCTTCACACGTGACGCCGCCACAGGAGAGGACATCTTCAATGGGGAGTATCTGATCGATGCTCAGGGTGAGGATGTGGTCGCCGGAGTGCGTACCCCCCAGCAGATCACCCTCGAGGGATCACGCCGCTGGGCGAAGCTGCAAGGGATCACGGAGGAGGAGCGTGCTGCCAGCTATCCTTCGCTGGAAGAAGCCATGCCGGCGTGTGCCCGCGATCTGATCGAAGTACAGCAGAAGCTGGAAGATTACTTCAGGGATATGCAGGATCTGGAGTTCACCATCCAGAATGGCAAGCTCTGGCTCCTGCAGACCCGCAGCGGGAAGCGTACCGGTGCAGCCATGGTGAAGATTGCCATCGACATGCTGCACGAGGGATATATCGATGAGAAGACCGCACTGCGGCGTTGCGATCCGGAGAAGCTGGATGAGCTGCTGCACCCGGTATTCGCCAAGAAAGCACTGGCCAGCGCGAAGCGAGTCACCCATGGACTGCCTGCCTCACCGGGGGCTGCCGCCGGACAGGTGGTATTCCATGCCGACGAAGCCGAAGAGTGGAGCAGGGAAGGGAAGAAGGTGATTCTCTGCCGGATCGAGACCTCACCGGAGGATCTGCGGGGGATGGCTACCGCCCAGGGTATCCTCACCGCACGCGGCGGGATGACCTCCCACGCCGCCGTGGTAGCCCGCGGCATGGGCAAATGTTGTGTGTCGGCTGCCAACAACCTGATCATCGACTACAAATCACGCTCCATGACCATGAACGGGCAGGAGGTGAAGGAAGGCGACTGGGTCTCGCTCGACGGTTCCACCGGGAATGTCTACGTGGGGAGGATCACCACGCAGGATGCTGAGCTGGATGCCGATTTTGCTGAACTGATGGAGCTGGCCGACAAGTATTCGCGTATGGATGTGCGTACCAATGCCGACACACCGCATGACGCTACTGTGGCACGTAACTTCGGCGCCAAGGGAATTGGTCTCTGCCGCACCGAACATATGTTCTTTGAGGAGGACAAGATCGTGCCGATGCGCGAGATGATCCTGGCGAAGGATGAGGAGGGACGCCGCAAGGCACTCCGTAAGCTGCTGCCCCTGCAGAAGAAGGATTTTGAAGGAATCTTCAGGGCCATGAACGGCTATGCCGTGACCATCCGTCTGCTCGATCCGCCGCTGCACGAGTTTGTGCCGCACGATGAAAAGGGGCAGATGGAGATGGCAAAGGTGATGGGGATCTCCTACAAGGATATCCACGACCGCGTGGAAGGACTGATGGAGTCTAACCCGATGCTGGGGCTGCGCGGCTGCCGCCTGGGGAACCTCTATCCCGAGATCACCGAGATGCAGACACGTGCCATCATGGAGACCGCCCTCGAACTGAAGAAAGAGGGCGTCAAGGCAAAGCCTGAGATCATGGTGCCCCTCACCGGTATCGTCTATGAGTTCAAGGCACAGAAGGATATTATCGAGAAGACCATTCAACAGGTGTTTGCCGAGAAAAATGACTCGGTGAAGTATAAGATCGGCACCATGATCGAGATCCCGCGTGCCGCTCTCACTGCTCACAAGATCGCTGCTGAAGCTGATTTCTTCTCCTTCGGCACCAATGACCTGACCCAGATGACCTTCGGGTACAGCCGCGATGACGTGGCCAAGTTCCTGCCGATGTACATCGACAAGGGTATCCTGAAGCAGGATCCGTTTGCAGTGCTAGACCAGAACGGTGTGGGGCAGCTGGTGCGCATGGCCGTGGTCAAAGGACGCGAGGTGAAGCCCACACTCAAATGTGGTATCTGCGGCGAACATGGCGGTGAACCGTCATCAGTGAAATTCTGCCATACGGTAGGACTGAACTATGTATCCTGTTCACCCTTCCGCGTGCCCATCGCACGACTGGCTGCAGCACAGGCCGCCATCGAAGGTTGAGAAAGAACAAACCGTTCCGTATTTTGCAGAGACGTCCCCCGGGGCGTCTCTCGTTGTGCGTGTGCATGGTGTCGCTGCTATTGCATGATGCCGGACCTTTATAACTTTTTAACCAGCAAACTATTTTGCTGCTTAACGGATAATCACTACTTTTACGCTGCTTTTAATAATTGATTATTCTATGAAATATACGCTGCAGATATTGTTCTTTCTTGCTGCGCTCACAGCTGTCCTGCCTGTGACGTCACAAAACAATGTGATTGACGAGATCGTATGGGTGGTGGGCGATGAGGCCATTCTTAAATCGGAGGTCGAAGAATACCGAAAGGAGGTCCTGATGCAGAACCAGCGCATTGAAGGGGATCCCTATTGCTTCATCCCCGAACAACTGGCTATTCGCAAGCTTTTTCTTGACCAGGCCAAGATCGACAGTATAGAGGTACAGGAGGTCAATGTAAACCGATCGCTCGAATATCTTGTCAATGAGTACATCGCTTCCACCGGTTCGGTAGAAAGGCTCGAAGAGTACTATGGCAAGAGCATCGCCGGCATCCGGGAAGACATGCGCCAGCAGATACGGGAGCAGCAGCTGATAGAAGGGGTACAGCAGAAGCATTTCGGAAATGTGCAGCTGACCCCCTCAGAAATCAGAAAATATTACAACAGCCTGCCACAGGACAGTCTCCCGTTTATTCCGACCACGCTGGAGGTGCAGATCATCACGGTGGAACCGAAAATTCCGCTTGAAGAGATTGACAAGGTAAAGACGCGTCTGCGCGAATATACCGATCAGATCAACAAGGGAGAGAGAGATTTTTCTACGCTGGCACTGCTCCACTCGGAGGATCCTTCAGCGATGAAAGGTGGAGAGCTGGGCTTTATGAACCGCTCGCAGCTGGTTCCCGAGTTTGCCAATGTTGCTTTTGCGCTGAGCGATAAAAAAAAGGTCTCCAACGTGGTGGAATCGGAATATGGTTTTCACATCATCCAACTGATCGAACGAAGGGGAGATATGGGGAACTTCCGTCATATTCTGCTGAAGCCGCGCGTGCCGCAGGAGTCACTCGATACGGCACTGGTGCGCCTCGATTCGATCCGCAACGGCATCACAAGCAATAAGCTTACTTTTGATGAGGCGGCCACCTACCTGTCGTACGATAAGGATACACGGAACAATAAGGGGATCATGGTGAACAATGTACCCCGTAGTGCCAATGGGGGCACGCCCCGTTTTGCACTGAACGAACTGAACCAGGATATTGCGAAAATTGCGGGCGAGATGAAAGAAAAGGAGATCTCCCGACCGTTCATCATGCTCAACGATAAAGGTCGCCAGGTGGCAGCGATGATCCGCATCACCGCCCGTAACGAAGGACACCGGGCTAACATCAACAACGATTATCAGATCATCAAACAGATGGCAGAGAATGCCAGGCAGCAGAAGCTGGTGGATGAGTGGCTGCAAAGGAAGATTGAAAAAACTTATGTACGCATTGATCCCGCCTGGCAGGGGTGTGAACTGAAATATAAAGGCTGGCAGAAATAACCGCCTTTTTTTCGAAGAATGAACAAAGAACTCATACATCGATTACAGGAAAGCATGCTTCTTTTGGGTGTGCTTTTTGTGATTATGACCTCGGCCAGGGCGCAGCAGCCTCCTTCGGGGCAGGCACCACCGGTGGGTGACACCCGGATCGTCGAACTCCGGCAGGCTGACCTGTGGAGCAAACGTAGTGGCTTTGATGCGGAGATTCTGACCGGGAACGTGGTTTTTTTTCATAAAGGAGCCTTTATGTATTGCGACAGTGCCTACCTGTTTCAGCAATCCAACCGCTTTGAGGCTTTCAGCAATGTGCGGATGGAACAGGGGGACACCCTCTTTGTGTATGGGGATTATCTGCATTACGACGGGAACAGCCAGCTGGCACGACTGCGCAACAATATCCGTATGGAAGACCGGAATGTCACGCTGTTCACCGACAGCCTCGACTACGACCGTACGGTCAACCTGGGCTATTACTTCGAGGGAGGGATGCTGGTAGATGAAGAAAATGAATTGACCTCCTTTTGGGGACAATATGCTCCGGATACGAAGGAGGCACTCTTCAGCGACAGCGTGAAGCTGGTCAACGAAGATTACACCATCTACGCCGATACGCTCAAATACAATACCGAGTCGAAGTATGCCGACATCCTGGGGCCCTCACGCATCGTCTCAGACAGCGGGTATGTGCATACCAGCAAGGGGTGGTACAACACTGTCACCGAGGATGCCCGCCTGCTGGACCGCTCGGAGGTCTACAGCAACGACGGGACGAAGGTGCTGATCGGTGACACCATTCTTTATAACCGTTTAACCGGTGAGGGAGAGGTGTTTGGCAACATGTACCTGGAGGATAAGGCCAGGAAAGCGATCCTGCAGGGGAATTACGGTTTCTATAATGAGAAGACAGAATACGGACTGGCTACCGACTCCGCTTTCGCCATCGATTATTCCCAAAAGGAGAGGATGTTCCTGCATGGGGATACCCTGTTGATGGTGACCGACTCTGTCTACCGCGATATCCGGGCCTATGATGGGGTCCGTTTCTACCGTTCCGATATCCAGGGCATCTGTGACTCGCTGCATTACGCTTCGCGCGATTCGATGGTCTATCTTACCGGTAATCCGGTGCTGTGGAATGAGCATAACCAGATCCTGGGTGACCGGATCGATCTGTTGCTGAATGACTCTACTCTTGAGAAAGCAATGATCAGGGATTATGCTTTTGCCATTCAGGACAGGAATATCGACAAACAGTATAATCAGCTGAGCGGGAGGGATATGACCGCCTTTTTCCGCGATGGCGAGCTCTATCATGTCTTGGTGGAGGGCAATGCGCAGTCGTTATACTATCTACTGGAGAAAGATAGTACCATTATCGGGCTCAATAAAACAGAGAGCCCCTATCTGTCGATGGATATTGAGAACGACCAGATCAGGCGATTGAAGCTCTGGTCTACCACCAAGGCGGTGACGACCCCTCTGCCGCAACTCAGGGAAGAGGATACTCGTCTGCAAGGATTCGTCTGGCTGCATTATCTGCGGCCCACAGGGCCGGATGATATCTTCCGCAGCAATGAGCGCAGGGCATCGGAAGCGGTTGAACAGCGTCCGCGACGTTTCCAGCGGGAGAATGTCACTCTGTAACAGGGTTCACATTTGTCATTCCGGTGCCGATCCCCTATCTTTGTATCGTACAATATACAGGTAACTATGGCTGCATTCTTCTTTTATAACAATCGAAAACCGCGAAAATTCGGATATACGCCTATTCTCTACAACGAGGATGAGGAAGCCCGCAAAAAGAATCTGGAGAAACGGATCCATGAGGTCAAACAGGAGATGGGCGTTCTTCCTGAAGAGGCAAAGTCGGAGATCAAAGAGTTTAAATCGGAGTTTGTTTCCCAGACACGCCACCTGAAGAAGCGCAAAGAGAGGGAGTCGGCCGGAAGAGGCACCTTCCTGTCAAACAACCTGTTGCTTCTTCTCATCCTGGCCATTCTTTTTGCCGTTTTCTTTTTTTGGATCCTCCGTTAGAACAAATTTTTCTCTCTTATGTCAGACATCATACATCTGCTTCCTGACTCCATTGCAAATCAGATCGCTGCCGGCGAAGTGATCCAGCGTCCTGCATCGGTCGTGAAAGAGCTGATGGAAAACGCGCTCGATGCCGGTGCCACCCATATCCAAATCATGATAAGGGACGCAGGACGCACCCTCGTGCAGGTGATCGACAACGGAAAGGGTATGTCGGCAACCGATTTGCGGATGGCATTTGAACGACATGCCACCTCGAAGATCCGTAAGGCGGACGATCTGTTTGCCCTGACGACCATGGGTTTCAGGGGTGAGGCGCTCCCCTCGATTGCCGCCATCTCACAGGTGGAGGTGAAAAGTCGCCGGGAGGAGGATGAACTGGGTACATCCCTGGTCATAAACGGATCAAAGCTTGAAAAGCAGGAGTATCTCTCCTGTGCCGTTGGAACATCGGTTTCCGTGAAAAATATCTTCTTCAATGTGCCGGCGCGACGGAAGTTTTTAAAGTCGAACGAAACGGAGCGGCGGAATATTTTTACGGAGATAGAGCGGATAGTGCTGGTGAACCCCGATGTGGAGTTCACCCTGGTTGAGAACGACATGGAGACGCTTCATCTGACCAAGGCGAATCGGAGGCAACGTATTGTACAGCTGGAGGGGAGGAACATCAACCAACAGCTGATCGAAATCGATGAAGAGACTTCACTGGGTAAGATCTACGGGTATGTGGCACGTCCCGAGTTTGCCAAAAAGGGGCGCGCAAGCCAGTTCTTTTTTGTCAACAACCGCTATATTCGCCATCCCTATTTCCACAGGGCGGTGATGCAGGCCTTTGAACCGTTGATCGCGGCCAACGAAAAACCGAGTTATTTTATCTATTTCCAAGTGGAGCCGGGAACGATCGATGTGAACATTCACCCCACCAAAACCGAAGTGAAGTTTGAAAATGAGCTGGCTCTCTGGCAGATCGTGATGGTGACGGTCAAGGAGTCCCTCGGCAGGTTCAATGCCATTCCCAGCATCGATTTTGACCGGGAAGATGCACCGGAGATACCGGTGTATGACCCGTCGCGCAGCTCACCAATGCCCAAAGTGAATGTGGATCCCAACTACAATCCCTTTCATCAACCCTCATCCGCTGCTTACTCTCCCAAATCCTCTGCCATGGGATGGGAACAGCTCTACCGTGAGTTTGAGAAAGAGAATGAGGCCCACGCAGACACGGAGGGGGAACGATCGCAAGGGACCCTTTTCAGTCCGACCGGCGGAGGTGATCAGGTACCGGATGTCGATCTCTTCCCGGAGCATTACCAGTACAAGCAGAAGTATATCCTCACTTCGGTGAAGTCGGGCCTGATGATGATCGACCAACACAGGGCACATGTGCGGATCCTGTTCGACAAATACCTGGCTCAGATTATCAACAGGAAGGGTGTCTCACAAAGAATGCTCTTCCCGGATGTGCTTGAGTTGTCGGCGGCGGAGGCGGCTGCACTGCCCTCTATCCGGGAGGATCTGGAAGCGCTGGGGTTCGAATTGAGCCACCTGGGCAACTACAGCTTCGGGGTGCAGGGGATTCCTTCCGAGATCGAAAATGCCGATCCGTCGCAGCTGATTCGTGCCATGATCGACAACAGCATGCAGACGGGAAATAATGTGAAGGATGAGCTTCGCGAGGCACTGGCGCTCTCACTGGCCCGCATGACCGCTATTCCTTACGGGCGGGTGCTTACATCGGAGGAGATGCTGCTGGTAGTGAGTGAACTGTTTGCCTCCAAGACCCCCGGCTATACGCCCGACGGACAAAAGGTGATCAGCGTACTCTCCGATGCGGAGATAGAGAAGAAAATGCAGTGATCTCTAATCAATCGAACCCCTATGAAATACTCATTTTGCGGAAACAGCGGATTGCAACTTCCCCGGATATCGCTGGGGTTGTGGCACAACTTCGGATTTATCCATGATTTTGCCACTGCACGAGAGATGATCTTATATGCCTTCGAACAGGGTGTGACCCATTTCGACCTGGCAAACAATTACGGACCTCCTCCGGGATCGGCGGAGAGCAACTTCGGCAAGATCCTGAAGGAAAACCTCTCTTTTGCGCAGGAAGAGTTGTCGCTGATAGACCATATCCTCGACGGGGCTACGTTGTGACAACCTTCGGCAGATGATCAAACGAAAAACAGGACCGGTGAGGATAAGAAAAATGGTCACAGCGTGCTTGCTGTTGATGATGGCTGTCTCCTGCGGGGAGGAGCCTCTTCGCAATACCCTCCCTTTTGCCCCGGCCAGCTTTAGGGTTGATCTCAATGGTGTGGAACATGATCTGTGGAATCCCTTAGCATACAAGATGTTCACGGAAGAGAACCGCCGTTTCGCCTCTGACCGCTTTGGTTATGCCGGCCTGCTGGTCGTCGCCGGTGCCGACGGCACACTCTATGCCTATGATCTCTGTTGTCCCCATGAAGACAGCAAAAATGTGGTAGTAGTGCCGGAAGCCAACGGTAAAGCCCGGTGCCCTTCCTGCGGCTCTCTATATGTGACCCTGTACGGGCTGGGGAGTCTGGAGTCAGGACCCGGGAAGGAATCCCTGCAGCGATACAGGGTGGTACCGTTGCCGGACGGTAGCTGTCGGATCGTCGTTCTTGATCGGATATGCCAGGCAGCTTGCCATGCAATCCTTGCAGGAAGAGTTCTCCGGTGAAACAGAATAATGCTGTATCGCAATCATTTAACCGGTGGCATCCAAAATTTCGGGAAAATGCTTTGAAAACCGGATAAACATATTTACATTTGCAGTCGCTAAAAAAACGAATAGGTTACTATTGCGGAAGTAGCTCAGGATGGGTAGAGCACGACCTTGCCCCAAAAGGGAAATTGAAAACGACCTTGGCAAGGGAGGTGATATCATCCGCCGAACGCTCTTAAATGACAAACATATTGCGGAAGT
>JAQVWR010000068.1 GCA_028709605.1 Proteiniphilum sp. | reverse complement strand
AATAAAGATTGGTATCAGCACCCTGTCGAAACTTTAGTATATGACGAGTGATATTATTGCAAATGACCGTGTAACCGTCGTGGATAGAATAACAAATTCAGGTGAGAAGGATGTGAAAAGGCATCTCCTGATCATTGATGATAAGATTGCCATCGTAAAAATTATCTCTGTGTATCTTTCCCATGAGTTCGACATTACCTATTTCGAGACACCGGTAAAAGCCATTGAATGGTTATATAAGGGGAATACCCCCGATCTGATCATCCTGGATATACGGATGCCGGAAATGAGCGGGGAGGAATTTCTTGCCTATATCAAAAAAAACGGGCTCTTTAAAGAGATTCCCGTTATCGTCCTGTCGGGCGTGGAGGATAGCGCCACCCGCATCCGGATGCTGGAGGAGGGGGCGGACGATTATATCCTGAAACCTTTCAACCCCATGGAGTTGAAAATTCGGATCCGAAAAGTATTGAAGTGAGTCCGGTCGTCGTATATATCGGTCATAACGACCAGTTAAAGCAATATTTCTCGGGCTTGCTGGAAAAGATAGGAAGCGGAGAATATTTACAAGTTACCCATTCTGATCAGGCTGCCGAATGGCTCAGTTCCCATCCGGAAGAGCAATTTGTGTTTGTCCTTTTTGAACAACATACTGCAGATGTAGATAAAGAGGATATCAAAAGGCTTCGCAAAAGCTTTCCTTATCTTTATATCCTGCTGGTCACCAGCGGCCTCTCTTCTGTTGAGCGTATGTATTATGTCCGGAGCGGGGTCAATGATACGGTGCCGCCGACGGTAAAAGCGGATGTATTGCATCGTTTTTTTCTTTTTATAGCCAGATTTCATCCGCAACTGCAGTCGGAAACAACCGGGCAACATTCTTTGGGAAGTTATCGCATACCGTTTGCCAAGAGATTGTGTGATATCATCATCTCGCTGATTGCCATATTGATCCTGTCTCCTTTACTGGTAGTCATCTCTCTTGCGATCCGCCTGGAGAGCGAGGGGCCAATCATCTATCAATCGAAACGCGCCGGATGCAATTATCGGGTGTTCGATTTTTTGAAATTCAGGTCGATGTATGTCGATGCAGATAAAAGGCTGGAAGAGATGAGAAAGTATAACCAGTATGCGACCACGCAGGCTGAAACGGCATCGACTGTTGAGGCATCATCCTTTCATGATCTGATTTTACCGGAACAGGAAGAGCAGACAATCCTGATAGGGGATGATTGCATCGTGAATGAAAAAGAGTTTATTGCCAGCAGCAGGCAGAAAAAGGAAAATGCTTTTTTCAAAATCGAAAGGGATCCGAGAATCACCCGGGTGGGACATTTTATCAGAAAATACAGCCTGGATGAGCTCCCCCAACTATACAACGTATTGAAAGGCGATATGTCTATTGTGGGCAATCGTCCGTTGCCGTTATATGAAGCAGAACTATTGACGCAGGATCATAGTGTCGAGCGGTTTATTGCTCCGGCCGGTTTAACCGGATTGTGGCAGGTAGAAAAAAGAGGAGAGGGCGGAAAACTCTCTGCCGAAGAACGTAAACAGCTGGATATCTATTATGCACAACACCATTCGCTCTTGTTGGATATTCAGATAATATTCCGTACTTTTACCGCATTCATTCAAAAAGAAGATGTGTAAAACCTTCAGACAGTATAACATGACGACCAGGATATCCGGATGTCTTACGGCCTTTTTTCTGCTCTTTCCCTTCTTTTCATCAATAGCCCAGAATGATGATATTACAGCCCTGTCACCCAAGGATTATCTGAACTTGCGGTTGCCCTCGCTGGAGGTGTTGTTTGAAAACGCCAAAAACAGTGCAGCGGTCGAATTTTATCAGGTGAAAATGGAAGAGGAGGCCAGTATCCTCAAAACCGAACAACGAAGCTGGCTGAAATATTTTAAAGTCGTTTCGTCCTATCAATGGGGGTTGATGGGGATCAATACCTCTTTTTCCGATACCAACACGCCGTTGTTCTATCAATATTCCGGTGCCAGACAAAATTGGTACAATGTAGGTGTAACCGTTGCCGTTCCTTTTGACGATTTGTTCGACCGAAAGAACCGAATAGGCCGACAGCAACTCAAAACCAAAGCCACGCAGGTGGAGATGGAGAAGTGGCATGATGAACAGAAACTGAGGATCATTGAAATGTATACAAAGGCGGTGAAAGAACTCGCGGTGTTAAAATTGAAAGTGGAATCGCTCTCTTTTGCCAATGCCCAATTTGATCTGGCTCAACAGGATTTCATGAATGGCAATATTCAGGCAGGTGAGTTGAGTCAGATCAAGAGAATACAGATGGATGCGTTGGAATCATACGAGCAGACACGTGCGGAATTAAACAAGTCACTGTTGCAACTTGAAGTGTTAGCCAAAACAAATATTCTTAACCGGTAGCAATTATGGAGATTGTGCAATATATTTTTCGGTTCTTCTATCGCCGACGGTGGTTTTTTCTGATTGCTCCTCTGGTGGTTACGTTGTTGGTTATTTTTTATACCCGGAATATGAAACATACCTTTCCGGTGGAAATGACCATATACACCGGCATCGTGTCGGGATACGCCATGGAAACGGGCGAGCCCAATGTCCAGAATTCCACGGTTGTCAACAATACCATCGACAATATCATCAATATCATCCTGTCGAAGGAGACCCTGCGGGAAGTATGCCTGCACCTGTACGCACGTCACATGATTCACGGGAGTCCGGTTGAAGACAATGAGTATATCCGTGCCGCTCATTATCGGCGTTTACAACAGATCACCCCGGAGGAGGTAAAGCGACTGATTGATAAATCTTCGGAAGTGAAAACGGTAGAAAACCTGAAAAGATATGAGAAGGCCACGCCTGATAATTTTGTGTATGGCCTGTTTAACTGGAACCATCCCCACTATTCTTATCGGAGCTTAAGTCAGATTCGTGTTGTTCGTCTGGGTAACAGCGATATGCTGAAAATATTTTATTCGGCTGATGATCCCGGGGTAGCCTATCAGACCTTGCTTCTCTTAAATCAACACTATGAACAAAGGTATAAAAACCTGCAATTCGGGACTACCAGTAATGCAATTCAATATTTTGAGGATGAACTGGAACGTGTGGGGAACCAGTTAAAAGAAAGTGAAGATTCGCTGACAACTTATAATGTACGGAACAGGATCATCAACTACGACGAACAGACCAAACAGGTTGCTGCTTTAGATAAAGAGTATGAATTGCGGTATCAGGACCTTATGTTTAATTACAACAGTGCCACCGCATCGGTCCGTTATCTGGAAACACAACTGGATGAGAATGTGCGCTTGCTGAAAGACAATGCCGACTTTCTCGCGCGATTGCATAAGGTATCCGACCTGAACACCAAAGTGGCGGAACTGGGGGCCTTTTATACCGATTCGACCTCTTCTGGCGGCGGGCAGCAACAGCTCAATCACTATAAGCAACTGTTGCAATCTGCCGAAAACGAGTTGATTCATTTTTCCCAAAGCTATAGCAACCGGAAATATACCCGGGAAGGGTATCCGACATCCAATTTTGTGACCCAGTGGCTGGATGAGTTGTTGAAACTGGAAAAGTCGAAAGCGGAGTTGGAAGTGATGCAAACCCAGAGGTTGGAACTCGATGAGCAGTATTCTCATTTCTCGCCCATCGGTTCCACCATCAAGAGGCAGGAAAGAAACATCGATTTTATCGAGCGCAATTATCTGACGATTTTAGCCAGCCTGAATGCAGCCAGGCTGCGGCTCAAAAGCCTCGAGATGAACTCTGCTTCCCTGAAACTGGTCAATCCGCCGGTATTTCCCCTGAATGCTGAACCTACCGGGCGAAAAAAACTGGTTATGGCTGCTTATTTCGGTAGTCTGATTTTATTGATCGGCTTCTTTTTGTTGGTCGATTTGCTGGATCGTACGCTTCGGGATCCGATCCGGACGCAATATATTGCCGGGGCGAAAGTGATCGGTGCCTTCCCGGACAGGGTGAGATTGCGAGAAAGACGATACGTAAAGGAATACAGAGAGAGAGCCATACAATATATAGCCAACGCGTTGCAGGATTATTTCCGGCCGGGCGATCAGTGGCCTGTGGTGAATGTGGTCAGTACAGAGGCAGATAGCGGCAAAAGCTTTTTGATCGGGTTGTTGCATGATTACTGGGAGGAGAGAGGCTTTCGTGTTGTAACCATCCGTTATGGAGAGTGTTTCGACCCCTCTTCATCTGACTTCCTGTTTGCAGAAAGCATCAAAGATTTGGTGAGGGAGGATCTGGGTGGCGGAAGAGCCATTTTACTGGTAGAGCATGCTCCGCTGGAAACCGCCACCATCCCGAGAGCGTTGCTCCGGGAAGCATCAATCAACCTGGTGGTGCAGAGAGCCGACCGGGTATGGCGAAACAGCGATAAGCAACTGTTTGCCCGTTTGTTGCAACAATCAGGAGAGACTCCTGCAGTGCTCTGTCTGAATCGGGCAAAGAGAGAGGTGGTAGAAAATTTCACGGGTTTATTGCCTCCCTACACCTTCTGGAAGAGCTTTCTTTATCATTATTCGCAGTTCGGTTTTTCCTCTTCTGCCAGATGAGCATCAGAATGTACATATTGCAGGGGCTGAGGGAGTACCGGATCCATTTACTGGTTATTTTTTCCCTTTTTCTCTTCACCCTTTTTATCCTGCGGTTAGGGCTCGTGCCTGCTATGGTGCTGGCTGTACTGCCGGTTTCCGGGTACATCCTGATTCGTTTCATGGAACATCCTTCGTCCGCGCTGATCGCTGTTTTTGCGGTCAGCTACCTGCTGATGGGACTGACTCGCTATATTCCCGGGTTACCTGCAGGTGTTTTGATGGACGGATGTTTGCTGATGCTTCTTTTTTTTTCGCTCTTACGAGCCCGGGATAGCGCTGTAGAATGGAAAAACGCACGCAATCCGTTCACGCTGCTCACGGGCATCTGGTTGCTATATTGTATCCTGTTGGTTTTTAATCCGCTTACAACGTCGGCCAACTGGGCAGCCGGTGTCAGGGGGCTGGCTCTCTATCTGTTTCTCTTCCCTTTGCTCACAGCCCTGTTCTTACATCAGTACCGCTATTTGAAACTCTTTTTGTTTGTTTGGTCACTGCTTACGTTGCTTGCGGTAGCCAAAGCTTTGGTACAGAAGTATATCGGTTTTGATGCGACTGAGCTTTATTGGTTAAACGTAACGGGCGGGAGGAGAACGCATCTCATTTATTCCGGTACGCGTTATTTTTCCTTTTTTACCGATGCCGCCAGTTTCGGGTGCAGCATGGGGATGTCGATGGTTGTCTTCTTGATTGCTGCATTTTATATGCGTGCCAGGACGCTTTTTTTTTACTATATGACGGTCGCTATCCTGGCCGGTTACGGGATGATGATCTCCGGGACCCGTGCGGCTATTGCCGTTCCCTTTGTCGGTTTTACCTTTTTTATCATTCTCTCCAAACAATGGAAAATATTGATACCCGGAGGAGTGTTCATCCTGTTGATTTTTGTTTTTTTTAAGTTCACCTATATCGGTCACGGGAACACCGAGATCCGCAGAATGCGATCCGCTTTTAATGTGACCCGCGATGCTTCTTATATGGTGAGAAAGTCCAATCAGGAGAAGATGCGTACTTTTATGCATCATCATCCTTTCGGAGTAGGTGTTGGAGAAGCGAAGAGAGCAGACCCGGGGGATTATCTGTATCAGTTACCTACCGACACGTCGCTCGTTTATGTTTGGGTGGAAACAGGTTCAGTGGGGTTGCTCCTGTTTATAAGCATCTTTTTTGTTACTTTTGCCAGAGGATGGCATGATGTGTGGTTTGTGATTCATGATAGACGTTTGAGAGGTGTGATCAGTGCCATTCTGGCCGGGACTGCCGGTATGTTTGTGAGTGCCTATGGTAATGAGGCATTCCAGCAGCTTCCAAATGGCCCCATCGTTTATATGTGTATGGCCTTTATTTTTATGGGAAGGAAGTTTGACAAAGAACTCACTGATGAAGAAGCAGCCTGAAATATCTGTGATAACGGTCAATTATAATGGGCTGAAAGATACGGAAAGGTTGATAGAATCCCTGACAGAGCATTTTTCTGCCGCTTATGAACTGATCGTGGTGGACAATGGATCCGTGCGGAATGAAGCGGCTCTATTGCAAAATCAATTTCCTTTTATCCAAACCATCAGGAGCGAGCAGAACCTGGGGTTTGCCGCAGGAAATAATCTGGGCATCCGACAAGCCTCCGGCGGTTATCTGCTTTTTCTCAACAATGATACTTTCGTGCAAGATGGGAATCTTTCCTGTTTAGTCAGGGAAATGCAGCAAAAACCACAATTGGGAGCGGTGTCTCCCAAAATTATTTTTGCGGATGAAAAAGGCGGGATTCAGTTTGCCGGATACACCCCGTTAACCCGGATCACACTGCGTAATCAACTGATCGGTTACCGTGAACAGGATGCCGGGCAGTATGATCAGCCTCGCCCAACCCCCTATCTGCATGGCGCGGCGATGTTGGTTCGCCGGGAGGTGATCGATGCGGCGGGCCTGATGCCGGAAATCTACTTCCTCTATTATGAAGAGCTGGACTGGAGCTTGCAAATCCGTCGTGCAGGGTATGCGTTGGAATATAACCCATCGGCAACGGTATATCACCGGGAAAGCAGCAGTACGGGGCCTGATAGTCCGCTGAAAGCTTTCTATATGACACGAAACAGGCTGCTCCTTGCCCGTAGAAATCTGGGCAGGGTTGAACGTCTCCTCTCCATCGTATATCAGTTGTGTGTCTCTGTCCCGAAAAAATTGTTTCAAAGTGTGGTCAGAAGGCGATGGGATTTGGGGAAGGCCACGATCAGGGGTTGTCTGGCTTATTTTATCATGGAATCCAATTGAAGAACATGTCGCTATTTTTCACCATAATCGATTGTTTTTGTTTTGTGCTGATCTCTCTTGCGGTGATCTATCTGTTGCTCTTTGCCCTGCTTTCTCAAAGACGCAAAGAAAAGCCTTATCCTCCGGCTCATCAGTACCACCGTATACTGGTACTTTTCCCGGCTTATCGGGAAGACGGGGTGATTGTGGATAGTGTGCGTTCTTTTTTCGACCAGGACTATCCTGCAGAACGGTATCATGTGACGGTTATTTCCGACGGAATGAAACAGGAGACCGATGAACAGCTGCGGCTACTTTCGGCAGAAGTGTTGAACGCTCATTTTGAAAACAGCTCGAAGGCGGCTGCCCTGAATCTGGCAATCGCACACCAGGATCCTTCTGCATATGATATCGTGGTGATCATGGATGCCGACAATGTGACCGTGCCTGATTTTCTGAGGAAAATAAACGATGCATACGACTCTGGTATCAAAGCGGTTCAGGCTCATCGCCTGGCAAAAGAAGCCGGTACGGATGTGGCTATTCTGGACAGGGTGAGCGAAGAGATTAACAACTCCATCTTCCGGCAGGGACATGTACAGGCGGGCCTCTCCTCGGCACTGATTGGTTCCGGCATGGCTTTTGACTATGAGTGGTTTGTAGGCGCCATACCAAAGGTCACATCGGCAGGTGAAGACAAAGAGCTTGAGCTGCTGTTGCTGAGGGAAGAGATTTTTATTGAGTATTTATCGGAGGTGTTCCTCTATGATGAGAAAATATCCACCGCGTCTGCATATTATCGCCAGCGCCGCCGTTGGATTGCTGCCCAGTTTGATCTCCTGGGCAAAGGATTACGCTATCTGCCTCAGGCTATCGCGACAGGCAATCTGGACTTTTGCGATAAGATCTTTCAATGGTTACTCCCTCCCCGCATTGTGCTGTCAGCGTTTCCTTTTCTGATGGGCATCATTACCCTGTTTGTCCACTGGACGTTGTCACTGAAGTGGTGGCTGGTCGTTTTTTTATTACTATCCGCATTCAGCATTGCGATGCCCGATGAACTGTATAACCATTCATTCAGGAAAGCTTTGCGCAAGGTGCCGCTGTTGTTTTTGCTGACGGTCATCAACCTGTTCAGGACCGGCGGAGTCAATAAGAAATTTATTCACACGAAACACGAAGGAGGGTCAGTATGAAGATAGCCATTGAGGCGCAGCGTATATTCAGGCGTGATAAGCACGGGATGGATTTGGTGGTTTTGGAAACCATACGTGCCCTGCAACAACTGGACCGGAGCAATGAATATTTTATCATTGTGAAGCCCGGTGAAGATTGTTGTCTTCAGGAAACCGCCAATTTTCATCTTGTGGAGGTGCATTGTTCCACCTACCCACTATGGGAGCAAGTAGCCCTTCCTTTGTCTCTGAAGCGGATCAAACCGGATCTGGTGCACTGCACCAGTAATACGGCTCCTCTTTATTGTCCCTTCCCTTTGATGTTGACGCTGCACGACATCATTTTCTTAGAAAAGAAAAGCGGCGAGATGCGGTCACTGTATCAGCGATTGGGAAGGATTTACCGCAGATGGGTCGTTCCCCGCATTCTTTCCAACTGCAAGCGGATCATTACTGTATCTGATTACGAGAGAATCCACATACTCAAAACGCTCTCTTTGGATCCTAAGGCGATTCAAACCGTGTATAACGGGTTGGATTCGGGTTTCAATCCTTCCCGAAAGGATCGGTCGATCGTCGGGAAATACATTCCGGAAGAGCCTTACCTGTTTTTCTTGGGAAATACCGATCCCAAGAAGAACAGCCTGAACACGTTTAAGGCTTATGGGCTCTATCTCAGGAAATCGCAACGAAAACTGCCGCTACTGGTTGCCGACCTGGAAGAACCGGTGATTGATGCGATGCTTGCCAGGGAGAAGCTGACCGATATCAAGTCTCATCTATATTTTCCCGGATATATAGCCAACAGCGATCTGCCGTATCTCTATACGGCTGCTTTTGCATTTCTTTATCCGTCGTTGCGGGAGAGCTTTGGCCTGCCCTTGTTGGAAGCGATGGCCAGCGGAGTGCCGGTAGTTACTTCGAATGCTGCAGCGATTCCGGAAGTCGCCGGCACAGGGGCGTTGCTGACAGATCCGGCCGATCCGGAAGCGATTGCGCATGCATTGATCGCATTGGAGGAAAATCCCGCTCTGTATGAAGCACAGGTGCGCTACGGATTGAATCGTGCTTCGGCTTTCTCATGGGAGGATACGGCACGTCGTCTTTTGGAACATTATCAATCATTTATGCCCGTTTAAGTATGTTTGCTGCCATTATCCAAAAAATAAAATCAAATCCTGCTCAGAAACAGTGGGTTCTTTCCTTGATGATGCATCCGGTAAAAACCCGTCCCCGCAGGTGGTTGCGTTGTTTGCAGTTCCTCTATATGAAGAAAGGACGAAAATCGGTCATTTACCGAAGCGTAAGAAAAGATATCGTCCCGTTCAATCGTTTTATAATGGGTGACTATTCGGTAATAGAGGATTATGCAATCATCAACAACGCTGTCGGGGATATCGTGATTGGTAAGGATACCCGTATTGGGTTGGGAAATACGCTCATCGGGCCTGTCAGGATTGGCGATAACGTACATCTGGCACAGAATGTGGTGATTTCAGGCCTCAATCACAGGTATCAGGATATTGAAAAAACTATCTCCGAACAGGGTATAGAGACAAAGGAGGTGATCATAGAGAATGATGTGTGGATTGCGGCCAACAGTACGATTCTGGCCGGGGTACATATTGGTGAGCATGTGGTGATTGGAGCCGGGAGTGTTGTTACCAAAAATATTTCTTCCCACTGTGTTGCCGTGGGTAATCCTGCAAGGGTCGTGAAGAAATTTGATATTGATAAGAAGCAATGGATCAGGGTAA
>JAQVWR010000067.1 GCA_028709605.1 Proteiniphilum sp. | reverse complement strand
TTGTGGAGAATATCGGAATCGAACCGATGACCTTTTGACTGCCAGTCAAACGCTCTAGCCAGCTGAGCTAATCCCCCGTGATTTTCGTGGTGCAAAGATAGAGATTTTGTTTATATTTGCAATTGAAACAGCTGAAAAAAATAGGGAAAAGAGGAAATATGATTGTTTTCAATACCACCTTCCAAGTGGATGCCGCTCTGCACGAAGAGTTTATCGACTATATGCTGCAGGTGTTTATCCCAATGTCCACACGGAGCGGGTTGCTCACATCTCCCCGTCTGGCACGGGTTTTCGGGACAGAGGGCGAAGAGGGACATTCTTATGCCATGGAGTTCACCGCTACCGACCTGCCAGCGCTGGAAAAGTGGAACAATGAGGAGCGTCATCTGGTGATCGCCCCCCTGTTGGAGAAGTTCAAAGAGAGGCTGGCAGGATTTTCCACCGTGATGCAGACCCTTACAACCTGACCGATGCAGAAAGAACGGATCATCATGGGGATCGACCCCGGTACACAGGTGATGGGCTACGGCATTCTCCGGGTGCTGGACAACAAGCCTTCCTTTATTGCGATGGGGGTGATGGAGCTGGGTAAATATGGCGATCACTACCTTAAGTTGGCGCGTATCTACTCGCGCGTGATCGGACTGATCGATGAGTTCCTGCCCGATGAGCTGGCCATCGAAGCTCCCTTCTTCGGCAAGAACGTCCAGAGCATGCTCAAGCTGGGCCGTGCCCAGGGGGTGGCCATGGCGGCCGCCATCTCGCGCGATATTCCCATTTTTGAATATGCCCCGCTGAAGATCAAGATGGCCATCACCGGTAATGGCAGAGCCGCCAAGGAGCAGGTGGCCTATATGCTGCAGAAGATTCTGCATATCCCCGATGAGGACATGCTCCCGCAGCTCGATGCCTCCGACGGGCTGGCTGCGGCATTGTGTCATTTCTATCAGTCGGGTATTACCACGGGGGATAAGAAGTACAAAGACTGGAAAGATTTTGTCGGCAGAAATCAGGATAAAGTGAAAAAGTAGAAAAATATTCAGCTGATTTGGTACATCTCCTTGCAAATTTTTTTTATCTTTGCCTTACTGAACAGAATAATAACCTGTTTCAAATCCGGGGGATCAGAAGGGTAGGGTACCCCGGACATTTACAAAACGTATGAATGACCTTGTTTCACATATTGAGTTTCTGCTGCATGAGCACAACTGTGTGATCATTCCCGGTTTCGGCGGATTCGTGCTGAACACGATGCCGGCCCGGAGAGACGGATTGGCCACATTCCTCCCGCCTTCCTGCGAGCTGGTGTTCAACCGTGATCTCACTTACAACGACGGTCTCCTGGCTCAATCGTACATGAAATGTGAAGGAATCCTCTTCGAGGCTGCCATGGGCAGGATCGAACAGTCTGTACAGGAGCTGAAACGACAGTTGAGAGAAGAACGAAGGGTGGAGCTGGGGAACCTGGGGCATTTCGCCATGAACGATGACAAACGGTTTGTATATAAGCCGGCAGCCTTCGTACAACCGGTATACTTCGGTCTGGGTGCGGCAATATTGAAACCGTTGATACAGATGCAACCGCAGTTGTCTGTCTCCGGCGGAGCAGAGCCCCGGAAGCGTACCCGTTCGGTTGACATCTCCGCCGCCGCGGCAGCGATTCTCCTGCTGATGATGTTTATCCTGCCGGTGGGTGATCGCACAATGGTCCGTCAGTCTGCACAGATCATGTCGGAAACCGATCTCTTTAAAAGTCGCTCCCAACGAAAAGATCCCCAGTCGGTTGCATCTCTACCGACAGAAAGCGATATTGCCACAACAACCGGGACACTGCTTCCGGAACCACCGGAGAACACTGTCGGTGGCACTGATTCCGCTCCCGTGCCGGAGGTGGCGGCAGACAAGATGCCGCAGTATTACATCATTGTGGGGGTCTATGAAGTGAAAGAGGTGGCAGAGAAGATGATGGAGAATCTTCTTTGCGACGGTTTCTCACAGAGAGGCTGGATGAAACGTCCCGGACGTATCGATGTGTATGCTGCCTCCTTTACCGACAGGGCGGAGGCTGAGCACCATATGAGGAAGATACATAAAGAATACCCTGCTTTCAGGGATGCATGGATCTTAAAACGATAATCAATTATGTCTTTCAAAAGCAATGTCATAGCAGGATTTATACTCTATTGGGTGTACCAGATGTACAAAGCACGAAAGAAGCCGGTTCCCCCGGTTGACAGGTATCGGTTTCCTGATTTTCAGTGAGCATACAAACATCCCCCGGCTTCAATCAGAGGTTGGGGTTTTTTCACATCGGACGATCCTCTGTCTCAGGTATGCGTACAGACCGTTGTAGATAGTGGGCAGTACCGGAGTTTCGATCTATGTACAATAAAATTCAAACAATCAAGAAGATGAGGAAAATTACACTGCTGGTTCTTACGCTGTTTTTTGGTGTCGGCGCGCTTTACCCCAGACAGATCAAGTTGCTGGCAATCGGCAACAGTTTTTCAGAGGATGCGCTGGAGCACTATCTGTACGGTTTGGTTGCAGCCAACGGTGATACCATCCTTATCGGGAACCTGTACATCGGAGGTTGTTCCTTGGAGAAGCATTACAACAACTCGCAGGGAGACCTGCCGGCTTATTCCTACCGGAAAATTGTGAATGGGATCAAAACAGTTACGCCCCACTATCGATTGTCGGATGCTCTTACCGATGAAGAGTGGGATTACATCTCATTGCAGCAGGTGAGCTCACTCTCGGGACAATATGAATCCTTCTTCCCCTATATTGAACTTTTGATGTCTTACGTCAAAGAGCATCTCCTCAAAACGGATGTGGAATTTATCCTTCATGCCACTTGGGCCTATGCAAAGGATTCGTCGCATCGGGGGTTTGCCGGTTATGACAACGATCAGATGAAGATGTACCGTGACTTGATCGATGCTACGAGCCGTGTGGCACAACGGGCAGGCATCGGGATCATCATCCCCGCCGGGACAGCCATTCAGAACGGAAGAACCAGTTCTCTGGGTGACAGCTTCTGCAGCGACGGTTACCACCTCGAACATACCTACGGACGGTATACGGCTTCCTGCGCATGGTATGAGAAGCTCTTCGGAAAATCCGTTGTCGGAAACAGCTACATTCCTGCGAATACCTCTCCCTCTCATGCGCTGATCGCACAGCTTGCCGCTCACTATGCGGTGCGGGAACCATATGAGATCACCACCATCTGTTTGCCTGACAGCTCTTCTCCGATAAGCGGGGATGACAGTCCCTCAGGCAGCTCAGCATTTCTCCACGATCTTCCAGATTGCCTCCACCCAGCTGTCGTGGTCGTTGAGTGAAGGAATAAAGGTAAACCGTTCTCCTCCGGCTTCCATAAACAGTTGTCTCGCCTCAATATTGATGTCGTAGAGCGTTTCCAGGTTATCGACGGGAAAGCCGGGTGCCATCACCGCTACTTTTTTCCATCCCAATTCCGGCAGATCGCCTATATCGCAGTTGAGGAAGGGTTTCAGCCATTTACTTCCCCTCTGTGAAGAGTAAAAGAGAAAAGTGTCATGCGGATCAATCCCGAGCTTGTTGCAAAAGAGGTGGTTCGTCTCTTTCAGCTGATAGACATAGTCGTATTCCTTCCCCTTTCTCCAGGCAGCTTCCACCTGTGTGACGGGCAGGCTGTGATAGGTGAAGATCAGTCTGTCGTAGTTCGTAAGATAGGGTGCTGCCAGCTCCGCCAGAGCCTGGATATATGCCGGATGATTGTAGTAGGGTTCCACAAATTTGAGCCGGAAAGAGTGTGGGTGTCGGAAGAATATACGCCCGATCGCATCCTTGATCGTTCCGGTTGTCGACTGTGCATAGTGGGGAAAGAGAGGAAAGATAATCACCTCGTGCAGCAAGGGGCATTTCCTCTCCAGCTCCCTGAAAGCGTTCAAAATATCGGGTTTGCCATACCGCATGGCAATCTCCACGGGGATGTTTTTCTGTACTTCTATCGATTCTGCCAGCTTCCGCATATGGTACAGCAAGGGAGAGATCAGTGGTTCTTCTTTGCGCCAGATCAAACCGTATTTTTCTGCCGAGCGGGCAGCGGCGAGCGGAGCGATGACTTTTCTGGCGAGCAATGCCGACAGCCATTCGGAATAACCTGTCAGGTGCGGGTCAGAGAGCATATCCCCAATAAAGTGTCTGACGTCGGCCTGATCTTTGCTGGCGGGTGTTCCGATATTGACCAATAATATTCCTCTCATAATTACCTGTTCTTAATTCTCCCGTGATCCTTCACACTACCTAAAAAAATCTCTATTCAATATATGTTTCCAGCAGTTTGCTTTCCTTGTCCGGAAGGAGGGTTGTTGCAGCGGTATTTGCCGGAATCAGGAGGGTTTCCCCCTGTCGGAGAGAAACCTCATTACCTTTGTTGTCCCGTATGGCACAGCTGCCCTTCATGCAGATATAGACCACAAAGGAGTCGAGTGCTGCATAGTTGCGTTCCATCGGCCGGTCGATTTCCAGCAGCCGGGTGGTAAAATAGGGACAAGATACCAATTTGACGGGATGGTTTATATTTTCTTTGTAATCGGTTTTATATGAATTATATACATTGAAGTCGATTGCATCTTTTGCCAATTCGGTATGCAGTTCTCTCGGGTTGCCCGCTGCATCTCTCCGGTCAAAGTCGTAGATGCGGTAAGTGATATCGGAGGTCTGCTGTATTTCGGCAATGAAGCAGCCGGCACCGATGGCGTGTACCCTGCCTGCCGGAAGGAAGAACACATCCCCGCTTTTTACATCATGTTTCTTGAGCTTGTTGGTGAAAGTGTTGTTTCGTACCGTTTCGATATACTCATTGGGTGTGATCTGCTGATCGAATCCCGAATAGAGGAAAGCTCCCGGTGCCGCATGGATCACATACCACATCTCTGTTTTACCGAATGAATTGTGTCGTTCCTTTGCCAGTCGGTCGTCAGGATGTACCTGTATGGAGAGGTTGTCGCGGGCATCGATGAATTTGATCAGCAGCGGGAAAGTATCTCCGAAGCGGTCATAGTTCATTTTGCCTACCAGCTTCTCTTTTGCCGTGACAAGCAGATGGTCCAGTGATTGTCCGGCCAGCGGTCCGTTGGCAATGACCGATAGGCTATGGGGTACCCCCGATATCTCCCAGCTTTCGCCGATCCCATCGCGTGCGGGTTCGATCTGTTTGAAACGGCAGATATCCGATCCGCCCCAGATCACCGGTTTGAGGATGGGTTGAAAGGTAAGGGGGTAGAGAGTGACGGTCTCTGTGCATGTGTCATCTTTGTGGTTGTTATTCTCTAACATAAACGGTTTGTTTAATTTTAGTTGGTACTGGTGAGCGGAGATACATCCGGTCACGTTTGTTTCATTACGCAGGCTGTTCTGGCGGGAAGATACAGTTGAAGCCATCCTTTGTTGTCCGATGCGTAGAGGGGATCAAATCGGGTGAAATGGGGAATCGAATCGTCGTTCAGCCCAAAGCCGCCGAATGCCTTATCGTCCGTATCCAGAATGATCCGGTATTCTCCCTGCGGTGCCAGAATGCCATAATCACTGTATGATCGCTGTGGATGGAAGTTGAAGACGAACAGCAGTTCGTCTCGCATATAGGCCAGGATATTGTCCTCATCGTTGTCCCAGATTTTCACCAGCGAAGCGGACTGAAAATCAGGGATGGAGCGGATCAGGCGGATCATTGCTTTGTCGAAGTCTCCCAGCCAGTGATACTTCAGGTTCCGATCATCTGCCAGGTGCCATTGGCGCCGTGCGTACTGGTAGGACCAGTTGTTTCCTTCTCGGGGAAAATCAATCCATTCAGGGTGTCCGAACTCGTTCCCCATAAAGTTGAGATAGCCCCCGTTGATAGTGGTTGCCGTGACTAAACGGATCATCTTGTGCAGGGCGATGCCGCGGTCTACGGCTAGGGAGCTTTTCTTCAGCTTCGACATGAACCAGTACATATCGGCATCGATCAGCCGGAAGATGATGGTTTTGTCTCCCACAAGCGCCTGGTCGTGGCTCTCCACATAGGAGATGGTTTTCTCATCGGCACGGCGGTTGGTGGTCTCCCACCAGATGGCTGATGGGCGCCACTCCTCATCTTTTTTCTCCTTGATCAGCCTGATCCAGAAATCAGGGATATTCATTGCCATGCGGTAGTCGAACCCGTAACCGCCCGCTTCCGGTTTCATGGCCAGTCCCGGCATGCCGCTCACCTCTTCGGCGATGGTGATGGCCTGCGGGTTGATCTCATGAATCAGGTGATTGGCCAGGGTCAGGTAACAGATAGCATCGTCGTCCTGTCCCGTGTTGTAGTAATTTCCATATTCGGTGAATGACTCTCCCAGGCCATGGCTCTTGTAGATCATCGAGGTGACCCCGTCGAAGCGGAAGCCGTCGAAGCGGAACTCCTCTATCCAGTATTTGCAATTGGAGAGCAGGAAGTGGAGCACTTCATCCTTTCCGTAGTCAAAGCAGAGCGAGTCCCATGCCTGATGGTATCTTCGTCCGGGATTACTGTGGAAATAGAGATCGTACGATCCGTCGATGCGCCCCAGACCCTCGGTCTCATTCTTCACCGCATGTGAATGGACGATATCCATGATGACGGCGATGCCCATCCCGTGAGCCGTGTCAATCAGCTCACGCAGTTCCTCGGGCGTACCGCAGCGGGAGGAGGGGGCAAAGAAGCTGGATACGTGGTAGCCGAACGATCCGTAGTAGGGATGTTCCTGGATGGCCATGATCTGGATGGCATTGTAGCCGTTTTCCTTTACCCGGGGGAGTACTTTTTCCCTGAACTCGGGGTAGGTACCTACTTTCTCCTCTTCGGTCGACATTCCCACATGGGTCTCGTAGATCAGCAGGGGAGAGGTTTCGGGCCGGAAGGGGGTATGCCTGAAGGAGTATCTCTCCTCCGGTTCCCATACCTGTGCACTGAAGAGATAGGTCTGTTCATCCTGCACCACCCTTTGTGCCCAGGCGGGGATTCTCTCTCCCGAACCGCCCGGCCAGGTGACATGCAGTTTGTAAAGATCGCCGTGGCGGATCTGTCCGGAGGCGATCCGCACCTCCCAGACGCCTCCCTCCCTTTTTTCCAGTCGGAAAGATTCCATCCGCTGCCACTGATTGAAGGTGCCTACTAAAAAAATCTCGGTGGCATGGGGAGCCCATTCCCTGAACACCCATCCCTCCTCCGTGCGATGCAGTCCGAACCACTGATGTCCGGAAGCAAAATCGGAAAGAGAGATCTTTCCTGCTCGCGTAAGGTCGGACAGACGTTTCAAATAATAAGAATGGCGTCTTTCAATTGTTGTTTCATAGGGAGACAGCCACGGATCATTTTTGATGATATCCAGCATGAAGGGGGTGATTGAAGGGATGTTATCTCACGGCTATTTTGAGGATGATCTTTTTGATCAGTCCTTCTCCTACAAGGGGGGCATGACCATCTTCGGGTGAGAAGATCACGAACTCTCCGGGATAGAGGGTTACCAGGGTGGAGGGCCGCTCACAGAAGAATTCAATATCATTGGCTTCGTCGTAGCCCGTTTCGGAGTTGGTGAGCGAGGAAAGGGATCTCCATCCGTAACGCTCCGCACCGGACACAGGAATCTGGATGTCAATATATTTCCTGTGTGTCTCCAGTCGTGCTTCCGCTTCCGGTTTCAGTTGTGTCTCCACTACGGATGCTTTCAGCAGACTTCCTTTAATTTCGGTGGTGCCGGTATGCATCGCCTTCATGTCAATCTGTTTAAGGTATTCGAATGCTTCCCCGAACAGTGGATGCAGATGGAAATAATTGGCCGCATTTGCCAGGTTGTCAATGATCATAGCTGTCTCGTTGTTAATATGTGATCGAATAGGACAAAGATAAAGATTTTGCCGATATTTCTCTAGCTTTTGTCCTTCAAAATAGGCCAACCGAAAAAAAATTTGAAAAAAAAACATATCTTTGTTGTCTATACATCATAAATGAGATTGTTCATGAAGCGACTTGTTCAAATTGTATGGATCCTGTTTTTGTGTACCGGATCTGTATGGGCACAGGAAGATATATCATCCTGTACGCTGGGTTTTGCATTTGAGATCAGTAACGACAAGAGCTGGGGCTATAAGGAACCGGTGGTAGTTCATATCACACCCGGTTCGGCGGCAGAGCGGGCCGGATTAAAACTGAACGATATTCTCCTCTCCGTAAACGGGCACGGGACCTATCGACAGTCTTTTCAGACCCTTATGTCCTGGTTCAGCCAGAACGGCAAAGAGGTGACCCTTGCCATCCGTAATTTCGAGCATGCCTTCAAAGAGCTCTCTTTCACGAAAGAGTGTCGTCACGAAAACGCCATCAGCGAAGCACAGCTGGCGCCGGTGTTTGCCTTCTACAGCCTGGAGGATGTGCAGGATCGCCGTTTCCTGATGCCGGTGAAGACAAAGAAGAACGACGACGCACTTTTTTACAGGTACCATACCTTCGCTTTTGCTCCGGCCGACGCGGCCACACGAGAGCTGGATGAGCGAATCAATGCCGTTTTTATCCGGGTCCTTTCGGAAAAAGGGCTGACATACGATCCCCAGGATCCCGATTTGATCATTCAGACCTATTACGGTTATCAGAACAACCCCCTCTTTCAGTTCAACTCACCCACACTGGGTAGTTATCAGGCTGTCTGGCGTTTTGATTGCCGCAGCCACAGAACTGTTCGGGTGCCGCTGTACGACCCTTCCGAGGCGGTGCGGATAGAGGATATTGCCTACAATCTGGAGTTTGGTTACCGTTTCTACGACCGCAAGTTTATTGCCCCGGGGGAGATGAGCCTGATCTGGGAGGGCGAGGTCAAGGAGCGGCTTACGGAACATTATCCGCTGACCGACTATCTGGAACTCAACCTGCCGTTGATGTTGCTCAAGTTCCCCTATCCCGGGAATCTGTCGTTTGCCACCTTTGAGGTCAAATATCTGAAGTATCAGTATACCGGTATCGGGTATGATATGAATGACCTGAAGACCGTAGTATCGGTCGATCCGTCTTCGCCGGCCGACAACGCGGGGATCCGGCCGGGGGATGTGGTGACCCATATACAGGGTCAGCCTTTTTCCCACCGCTCCTCACAGTCGCTCACGGAAGGATACAGGCGTTTTCTTGCCGAGACCATCCACCTGCGTGACAAGAATACCCGCTATACCGATTCAAACGGATTCAGGGATTGTATGTTCTGGGACATCACAAACTACCATGCCGTGTCGGAAGCCATTGCCGACAGCAAGCGGTATAAGACGGCCTTCTCCTACCTCTTTGGGTTTAACCAGTATGTTGATTGGAATACGCCGCTCTCGATCAATATAGCGGTTGTACGAAACGGAGAGCATATGAGTTTTGCTGTCACCCCGCAGGTAGTTACCAGTTCGCATATCCTGGCCAAATAATTATCCGGTTGTATATGAAATTATTAAGGTTGGATGCAGGTTTGCTCGGATTCATTTTGTGATTTTTTCTTCAATTTCTGTTCCTAAAATTTGGAAGGTATCGATAATCTTTACTACCTTTGTAGCCCTTTCCAATAAAAAGGAAATAGCGGAAATCATTATAGCGATAATGAAAAAAGCAAAACAAATTGATTTTCAATTGTTTTCCGAAAAGGGAAAGAAAAAAGAAAAAAACTTTGCAAAAAGTTTTGGAGTTTAAAAAATAGTGCATATCTTTGCACCCGCTTTTGAGAGGAACGCCTCAGGGAAAGCAGACGAGAAGCGATCTTTAGAATATTTCCATACACATTTAGATAAGACATAAAGCAGAGTATACAAGGGTCTGATTTGTTCGA
>JAQVWR010000015.1 GCA_028709605.1 Proteiniphilum sp. | reverse complement strand
GTGTAGTACTTGTTATAGAGCGGTTTGCCATCAGCTCCCTTTTTGCCGATACAGGTGCGCCTGTGGGTTGAGTAACCCTTTTCCTTGTCCCAGTATGATTCATCTTCGTAGAGATAAACCGTCTCATTTTTTCCCTTGATTTCAATGACCCTCTTCCCCATGACAGTGATGTTGAAATATGGTTGCAAATGTAACCATATTGTTTGGGGAAAACAAGGATTCGTCATTCTTTACCATTATATTCCTCCTTACGACATCGTTATTAACTTGTTCGGTTTCGAGTGTTAACTTGTTCGGTACTTGTTCGGTACACTGTTTAATTTGTTGGTGGTAGCAATGCAATTACAGAAACATATCGCTTTGGGATTACACCCTCTAATCTTCTTGCTCATAATAATATGAGTAGTCAATTCCCTTCATGAATGTCTCACGATCGTCAATCTTATCAGTAAGAGCAGATGCTAATAACTGCTTTATTTGTGTAGCATCTGCCACACTGCGAGTCATAGCATCAAGATAGTTTTTCTTGTTCACCAAACTCCAATCAACACACTTTTTCAAACGCTGCTTTAGCATAAGGTCAAGCCATATTCTCGTGCTTCTGCCATTGCCTTCACGTAACACACCATCCATATCAAGCACATCAGTAGAATAGCGTTTCCCATCAGAAGCTAATAGTTTCAGTTGGTTAGTGATACTAACCAACTCGTTTCCCTCTTTCTTTAACTTCGTTTTCAGATACTTCCAATAGTTGCGATTCTTTGCATAATCGTCTTGTGCATTTAATACACCAACAATGTCGAGCACAGAAAACTACCACTTGGAATTTGCCTCATCCCAAACGGCTCTTACTTCCCGGTCATCAAAGAATCTTATTGATATTTTTTCTGCCATATCTTTTATTAATTCTGATTACGTTTCCATTTTATAGCTTTCTCCGCAAAGCGGTATTACTAAATCGGTCAATTTTAATACTACCCGTTCTCTGTACCGTCTAAGCGGGGTTTTTAACTAAAAAATAATTCACTAACTTTTTTATTATTTTGGATTTTTTATTTGTAAACCACCCATTCATAGAGCAAATGAGTAAGTCAGGCTCTTTTGGAAAAATACAACTCTTTTCAGAGTGGAGATTTTTCCAAAAACCCGTCAGGGATTTAGCTTGATGTCTCATTTGATACATGTACATTTGTTTACAAATAAAAATGATCATGCGCTGAATCGGTATATGCTTTCCGGGGTTTGTCTTCCGACTCCCTGGTTGGTTTTCTCCTTGTTGTAATGATTCATAAACCCTCTGATCCCTTTCCAAAGAGTGGTACCGTTCTCTGCCGGAAACGGGTATACATAATCCTGTTTCAATGTTCTCCAAAACCGTTCGATATAGATGTTTGTTGTCCGTTGCCCTGCCACGGCCACCCATGCTGATGCTGATTCCAAGTTCTTTGAGCCTGTTCACCCATGTCGGGCTGGTAAACTGACTTCCCTGATCTGAGTTGATGATCTCAGGCACACCGTGCTCATGTATTGCTGCATCAAGTACTTCAATCACGTTCTCTCCATGCAGGCTATTTATGAAGTCCCCATCCAACAATAAAACGACTGTACACGTCTATGATTGCCGTCAAATTCCGCTTTGGATATTGAGCTGTTATCCGCGCCTTGCGCATGAGTCGTCTCACTCGCTTGGGATTGACCGGATAACTCAGTGTGAACAAGTACTCTTGCATTTGCAGAACACCGTAAGTAGGATGATCATAATGGTGTTTATCCATTTTCTTCATAATCTCAAGATTCTCCTCACTTTCACCTTTTGGCACATAGTAAAGACCGGATTTGCTGATCCCCAGCAGATCACATTGGCTCTGGAGGCTTAAACAATCATCTTTTTCAAAATCACCTTCACTCTTGGGGCCACGCTTCGAGAAGATTTCTTCTGATCGCTTCAAAAACTCATTCTTCCACGTGGATATTACAGTGGGGTGAACACCATAACGGGCACTTCATTCAGATAGGGTCTCCCGTTCTTAGATCGTGGTACAAATTTCGGGGGGGTATTATACCTTTTGATATTTTTTTTTCAATATAAAAAACCAAAAAGCCAAAGTGGAATTTCGTTGCGAAAACCAATTGTTATCCCGTCAAGAGCAAGAAAAGCATTGTTCAAATCTTTTATTTGCTTTGTCGATTTATTTTTACCGCCTATTTCAAAATAATATTTTCCATCAATGCAAAAATCGGTTTGATCTGTATAGGTAACTTTATGATCTTGTTGCAGTTGATTAAAGAAAAAAGTTTCTCGTAAATTGCCGATTTCGGGATTTTCCGCCGATAGTGCATAACTATAATTGGTGTTTTGCAGATAGATTTTTTCAGGTTTAACCATTTGTCGTACACCTGTCGCTTTTTGTCTGAGCAACAAAACACTGTGTGATTTTTCGAGAAGTTGCAGATAGTTCATCAAACTGACACGAGTAACATCTACCTTTTGGCTCAATTGTGAAATATTTGGCGTAAAAGGAACCATTTCAGAGAGTATGTAAAATAACTTCTTAATCCGGTTGATTGAGTAAAAATCAATGCTTTCCACATTAGGCAAATCGCTTTCCATTACGGTGTTGAATGTCTGTAAAACCCGTTCGCCATAACCTACCGTATCTTCCTTATAATATGGGTAGTATCCGTATTGAAGGTATTTTTGAAATGCAGTCAGGGGTGTAATTTCCTTGTTTAGTTTTTGAGCAATAGAAACGTGGTTTTCAAGAATTTCATCAAGCAAAAATGGTGTCTGCGACTTTTTTAGCAATCCCTCAAAAATCAAAAACTCTCTAAACGACAAACCGAACAATTGAAAATGTCTTACACGACGGCTCAAATCTGCATCTGCTTTGAAAATCTGCAACATAGAAGAGCCTGTAAAAACAATTTTCAGTTTAGGAAAATCGTCGTAAATGTTTTTGATTTCCTGTGCCCAAGCGGGATATTTATGCACTTCATCGAGATATAACTCCTGTCCGCCAAGTGAATAGAAATCATCAGCAAGTGCATACAACTTATTGGTTGTGAAATAGATATTGTCCAAACTTACAAACAGTATATTTTCGGGATTATTGCCGTATTGCTCTTTTATATGTTGCAAAAGCATTGTTGTCTTACCCGTTCCTCGTGCGCCTGTAATGGCTGTTAAGCGATTGCTCCAGTCAATTTGACTTTTCAGGTAACGTTCAAAATGCATATCTGTTTCTTCTAACTTGCGATAAAACGCTGAAAATAACTGTTTCATATCCTTGTAATATTTTTTGCAAAGATATAAAATGTATTCTTAATAATACAAAATATAGTTATATTTGTATTGTGAAAAATACAAATATATGGTTTATAAGTCTTTTAAGAAATCGAAATATAGTTTGTCTTTTTTCGTCACTACTCAGACCCTCATTTGCCCTGTATTTAAGAACTTTTAAGCTAATTCATTATTAGTTATGACACAAAAAAGTAATAAACTTATTACATTTGTGACATGAATGGCGAAAAAGACATAAGGGTATTAATTTGTAAGGAAGCTGGAGAATAGCGAATTATACGAAATGCGTGTATCTATTGGAAACAATGAGCATAGATCCTTATTATTCGCAATCGACAATATCAGTTTTATAGAGTGTACGCAGGCAGTTTTATTAAATTCCTTTCTGAAAAAAGACAATAAACAATACAGGAAAGAAATCATAAGGGCTAAAGAAATTTTAAAACGTTATTCGTTATGAAAACTAAAAAACTAAATACGGCACTATTGGCAAACCTGCCAACGGTAAACACCCTGTTAAATGATAAATACGGCAAGTATGGCACACAAACACGTGATGAGCTTACTGTAAAAGCACGTGCATGGTACTATGGAGAGTTGCTGAAAGAAAAGCGCAAAGAGCGGAAATTGACTCAGGCACAACTTGCGGAGCGTATCGGGAAGAAACGAGAATATATAGCACTATTGGAAAAAGGCGAAACCGACATGCAATTATCGACCCTTTTAAGAATTTCCGATGCGTTGGGGATGCGATTAGAGTTAACAGCACAATAACGATGTCGAGCCGTGAAATAGCGGAATTGACAGGCAAGCAACACAAGAATGTACTTGCGGATTGCGCCCAAAAAGAAAAAACACCCACCGAAGTTCCGGTAAATGTTTGATTTTCAAGTAGCGAGACCGGGGCATGATCCCGGGACCTCATGATTATGAATCATGCGCTCTAACCAACTGAGCTATCTCGCCAACATAAATGATAGTGCGAAGGGTTTTCTTTTCAGTTCTCATGATTTTGAAGCATGAGACCGACCCGGCACGCAAAAAATGAAGTTCGTTCCCGAATTCGAGGTGCAAAAGTAGCAACTCTTTTTCAATTCTGCAACCCCCTGCACGGAAAAACTGGTGGAAAAGAGAAAAAATTATTCCAGTGCCATCAGGGCAAAGGAGGCCAGCCAGTGCTCGCCGCCGTAATTGCCTGCAAAAACACCGGGCAAGGCGTTGAGGAGCAGATGTTCCGATGTTGCGGTGAACCGTTTCTTTATCTCCCGCGGCGCGTGCCCAGTCGATCGCGAAGCCCATTGCAAAAGCGGAGTTGGCATGTACACCCGTGCGGTTGGGATAGGTCTGTTTGGGCAGATAGGCTTTCCAGGTTGCGACAATATACTGCGTGAGTGGCTGCAGGTTCTCGTGCCATTGCCGCGCCAGCGGGTCGTCCCAGCCCATCAGCTCTTCGTCCAGTTTCAGTAGCCAGACCCATCCGTAGGTCCTTTCAAAGATATTAGCTGTTTCGTATTTTGCAAAATACTCTGCTTCAGATGATAAATTTGATTTTGTGAATGATCGATTTAGCGCGTCGACGATTGCCCCCCTGTCGGGGATAGAGGCTCTGATCTTCAGCAGACGCACCAGCATCCAGTGTCCGTGCACGCTGCTATGCCAGTCGAAACATCCGAAAAAGGCGGGATGCAGCTCCCTGGGGGTGAGCTTTGCTTCTGTTTCGTTGTTGATGATGTGTGCCGTTTTGTTGGGATACTCCTGTTCGATACAGCCCAGTGGCAGTTCCGACAGCCTTGCGGCTATCTCGTCGGTAAGGAGAGGAAGGCCCTGTGCTGCAGAACGTATTGGCAGAAGTATGAGCACGCTGGTAAGGGCTACGAGGAAATGTCTTCTCATAAGGATGGACAGATGTCGGGGTTCTTTATTTGATTTTCCAAAGATAATAATTTTACGGATAGGGTATATAGGATAGCGCTTTTCGGTTTAAAATTGTAATTTTGCAGTCTAACAATCGTGCGTCACACGATTTTCAAAAACAACAACGTGATCTATCCCGATAACTTTGAACAGAAAATTGAGTTTACCAGAGTGCGTCAGCTGATCGCTGATCGCTGCCTCAGCCCGTTGGGCAGGGAGAAAGCGGAGGAGATACGCTTCTCCGATTCCTTCAGCGAGATTGATGCCCTCTTGACGCAGACCGAGGAGTTTGTCCGTATCCTAGCCGAGGAGGACAGCTTCCCGTCCGACCACTTCTACGACATGCGTCCCGTGTTGCGGCGCATCCGCGTGGAGGGGGCATGGATCGACCAAGGCGACTTGTTCGAGTTGCGACGGTCGCTGCAGACCATCAACGGCATCATCGCTTTTCTGCGGCGCGACGGGGAGAATCCCCGCTATCCCCGGTTGTTGCAGCTGACGGGTGATATCGCTACCTATCCGGAGATCACGAAGAAGATCGACACCATCCTCGACGGCTTCGGTCAGGTGAAGGATCATGCTTCACCGCAGCTTTCAGAGATACGGCGAGAGCTTACCTCTACTGCCGGCAGCATCTCCCGCAGCCTCAACGCGATTCTGCGCAAGGCACAGGCCGAGGGGGTCGTCGAAAAAGATGTGGCTCCCAGCATGCGCGACGGACGGCTGGTGATTCCGGTCAACCCTTCCTACAAGCGGAAGATCAAGGGGATCGTCCACGACGAGTCGGCATCGGGCAAGACCGTTTTCATCGAACCTTCCGCGGTGGTGGAAGCCAACAACCGCATTCGCGAGCTGGAGGGAGAAGAGCGGCGGGAGATCATCCGCATCCTGGCCGACTTCACCGCCTGGCTGCGCCCCTTCCTGCCGGAACTGCTGGAGTCGTACGAGTTCCTGGCGCAGATCGACCTGATACAGGCCAAAGCCTCTTTTGCACAACAAATCAACGGCATCAGGCCCTCGCTGCAGGATGAGCGGCTGATCGACTGGGTAGAGGCAGTGCATCCGCTGCTCTACCTCTCCCTGAAGAAACAGAACCGCAAGATTGTCCCCCTCGACATCACCCTCGAGGGAGTGAACCGCATCCTGGTGATCTCGGGACCCAATGCCGGCGGCAAGTCGGTCTGCCTTAAGACGGTGGGCCTGCTGCAGTACATGGTGCAGTGCGGCCTGCTGATTCCCCTGCGGGAAAACTCCCGCGTAGGTGTTTTCCGCGATATCTTTATCGACATCGGCGATGAGCAGTCGATTGACAATGATCTCTCTACCTACAGCTCTCACCTGATGAACATGAAATACTTCGAACGGCACTGTGGTGATGGCACGCTGTTGCTGATCGACGAGTTCGGCAGCGGCACTGAGCCACAGATCGGGGCGGCCATCGCCGAGGCACTGCTCGACCGGTTCAACCGCAACCGTTCCTATGGCGTGGTCACCACCCACTATCAGAACCTGAAGCACTATGCCAACGAGCATGAGGGAGTGGTGAACGGAGCCATGCTCTATGACCGCCATGAGATGCAGCCGCTCTTTCGCCTTTCCATCGGCAACCCGGGGAGCTCCTTCGCCGTGGAGATCGCCCGTAAGATCGGGTTGCCCGAGGAGGTGATCGCACACGCATCGGAGATCGTGGGAAGTGATTACATCAACATGGATAAGTATCTGCTCGATATTGCCCGCGACCGTCGCTACTGGGAGCGCAAACGAGATGAGATACGCCGCGAGCGAAAGCGCCTCGAGGAGGTGGCCACGAAATATGAGGCAGACCTGGAGGTGATTGGTAAACAGAAGAAGGAGATATTGGCGGAGGCGAAGCAGCAGGCGGAACAGTTGTTGGCCGATAGCAACGCCCGCATCGAACAGACCATCCGCGAGATCAAGGAGGCGAAGGCGGAGCGGGAGGCTACCCTCAAGGCGCGCAATACGCTGAAAGGTTTTCGTGAGAGGGTGGGTGATGCCGGCAGAGAGGACAAAACGGTCCGCATGCAGGCAGCCGCATCCCTGTCGACACCCCGTCGGAAGATGAAGAAGACAGCCGCTGACCCGGCTATAAAACCATCACCCGGAGAAGAGATCCTCGCCGTGGGCTACGCCGTTCGTATGAAAGGGCAGACCAGCGTAGGAGAGATTCTGGAGATCGCCGGCAAAAAAGCAACGGTCGCCTTCGGCAATATCAAGTCGACCGTTCCACTCGATAAACTGGAGCGGGTGAGCAACAATCAGCTTAAAAGAGAGCTGAAAGCTTCTAACACCCGTGATCTGCTGCATGAGCGCAAGCTTACCTTCAAGCAGGATATCGATGTGCGGGGGATGCGGGGCGACGAGGCACTGCAGGCGGTGATTTACTTTATCGACGATGCGATCCAACTGGGGATCCCCCGCGTACGCATCCTGCACGGTACCGGTACCGGTGCCCTGCGGCAGATCATTCGCGAATATCTGGGTACAGTAAATGGGGTGAGCCACTTCGCAGATGAACATGTGCAGTTCGGCGGTGCAGGCATCACGGTGATCGATCTGGAATAAATCATTATAAAATGTAAAATAGCGGCTATTTAATAAAAATAATTTTTATCTTTGTCTACCATCCTGAAATGGATGAGGCTGCCATCAAACATACGGTTGCCCCGTAAAAAGGTGACAAAAGTTTCGTCTGGAAAAAAACATCTCTGCAACCAAACAACTCTCTTTGCAGGATGTTATTTACTTACATAGCAAATCATCAATTATAAAAATATTTATCCTATGAGACTGGATCTGAGTTCACACATCACGCTGGATCGCGTTCCGAAAAAGTACTACAAGCCGGAAAATGATTTTGAAGAGTATAACCTTGCGCGGTACGAAAAACTGCCTATCGCCATCTATGAAGAGTCGCGGAAAGCGGCTAAAAAGATCGCGAAGGAGATCGTGCAGGAGATGTTACAGAAACAGCGGGAAGAAAAACCTTTTGTGATCGGTATCAGTGGCGGAGCATCCCCCATGCCGGTGTATGAAGAGCTGGTGAGGCTCCACCGCGAGAATGATGTCAGCTTCCGTAATATGGTGGTATTCAATACCTATGAGTTCTACCCTGTGCTCGACTTCTCTTTCAGTAACCTGCAGATGTTGAAGGAGGTCTTCCTGGATCATGTGGACATAGATCCGGCAAATATCTTCTCTCCCGATGCCACCGCTGAGAAGGATCTGATCGGCGACAAATGTGATGAGTATGAAGAGAACCTCCAACAGAGGGGAGGACTCGATTTCCTCCTGTTGGGACTGGGCAGCAAGGGCAATGTAGGTTTTAATATGCCCGGCAGCAGCCTTCATTCACAGACACGCCTGGTAATGCTCGACGGTGATTCCCGCAAGGATATCGCCCGTAACTTCGGATCGCTCGATAAGGTGCCGGTGAGCGCCATCACCATGGGATTAGCCGATATGATGAACGCCCGCAAGATTGCCCTGATTGCCTGGAGCGAACAAAAAGCGGAGAGCGTCCGGGAAATTGTGGAAGGCCCCGTGACCGACATGGTGCCGGGATCGATCCTGCAGACACACCCCGAAACGAAAGTCTTCGTAGACCTGGCTGCTGCCTCCGAGCTGACGCGCATCAGCCGTCCCTGGCTGGTGACGAACTGCGAGTGGACCAGCAAACTGATCCGTCGCGCCATTGTCTGGCTCTGCGGCGTGGTGGATAAGCCCATCCTCAAGCTGACCAACAAGGACTACAACGACAACGGACTGAGTGAGCTGATCACCCTCTATGGGTCAGCTTATAATGTCAACATCAAGATATTCAACGACCTGCAGCACACCATCACCGGATGGCCCGGCGGCAAACCCGATGCTGATGATACCTACCGCCCCGAACGGGCAAAACCGTATCCCAAGCGGGTGATCATTTTCAGTCCCCATCCCGATGATGACGTGATCTCCATGGGAGGAACCTTCCAGCGGCTGGTCAGCCAGGGGCATGAGGTGCATGTGGGCTACCAGACATCTGGCAATATTGCGGTGGGCGATGAGGAGGTGATCCGCTATATCTCCGTGCTGAACAGTATGCGTAAGAAATTTACTCCGGGAAACAAAGATCTATTGGAGAAATATGAGAGCATCCGCAACTACCTGTTGCATGAGAAGACCAACGAAGACATTGATACCCCCGACATCCTCTTCATCAAGTCACGGATCCGTCGCGAGGAGGCACGCTCGGCCGACCGTTATGCGGGGCTTTCCGAAGAGAATGTGCATTTCCTCGATCTTCCCTTTTATGAGACGGGCAAGGTGAAGAAGAACCCCATCAGCGAAAAGGATGTACAGATCGTCAGGGATTTCATCGAAACCATCAAGCCTCATCAGATCTATGTAGCCGGCGACCTGGCCGACCCGCACGGCACCCACAAGGTGTGCCTCGATGCTATCCTCTCTGCCATCGACCAGATGAAGGAGGAGAGCTGGTTCAGTGATTGTCGTGTATGGATGTACCGCGGCGCATGGATGGAGTGGGAGATAGATCATATCGAGATGGCGGTTCCCCTTTCTCCCGAGGAGCTGCGACAGAAGCGAAATGCTATCCTCCGTCACCAGTCGCAGATGGAGAGCGCTCCCTTTCTGGGCGACGATGAACGGCTCTTCTGGCAACGCTCCGAAGAGCGCAATCGCACCACCGCCGACACCTATTGGAAGCTGGGGCTGGCCTCCTATGAAGCGATCGAGGCTTTCGTGGAATATATCCCGGTACAGTGAATCCGGGTGAATCCTTTTCAGAGAGCTGTCTCCCGCCGGGGGGCAGCTCTTTTTGCCGGCTGCCGCTGTCACGGTCACCTGCCGCGGCCTCCCTGTCCTGCCGGCAATTTATATCTGCTTTTGTGGGAAGATCCGGAAAAAAGTTGTATATTGTGGCCCATATTTTTTGAATGGCAGATGTCAAAAGAAAAGTTTCATATCGAGTTCCTGATGGGAAACGCAACCCAAAGCAGTTTATGGCGCATGATCAGTCAGATTGACGGACTCTCGGAATGGTTTGCCGATGAGGTGCTGATGGATGAAACGGAGACACGCTACACTTTTGTGTGGGGCAAAACATCCAACCAGGCGCAGATCGTCTGTCAGAAGCCCCAGACACTCATCCGTTATCAATGGCTGGACGAGGAGGAAGACAATTATTACTTCGAGTTTATCCTGCGCAAGCTGGATCTGTCGGGAGAGATGACCCTTGAAATCACCGATTTTGCAGAACCCGACGAGAAGGGCGATGGCATCACCCTGTGGGAGACACAGGTGGAGCTGCTGAAGAGGCGTCTCGGCGTGTGATACCCGCAAGGCAGCACCCGGTGGCTCTTTAATCATCTTTACATTTTTGAAACCACGATTCTCCGTTTGATTTTACTATCTTTGTCAAAAATTAAACAGCTCTTCTTTTGTTCTGTCCGGATGAATAGATTTACCCACATAAAGCGGTTATACGGATACATTCTGACTACCTTTATTCCGCTTTTTCTGATGACATTTGCCATATGCCTCTTTCTGGTGTTGATGCAGTTTTTGTGGAAGTATGTGGAGGATATGGTAGGGAAGGGACTGGGACTGGACGTCATCGGCGAGATGTTCTTCTATGCCGCCCTGAACCTGATCCCCCTGGCACTGCCTCTGGCTATTCTGCTGGCGTCACTCATGGTTTTCGGAAACATTGGCGAGAACCTGGAGCTCCTCGCCATCAAGTCGGCCGGCATCCCGCTGCTGAAGACCATGAAGCCGCTCATCATCCTCATCGCGTTTATCAGCGTGGGGGCTTTTTTCTTTCAGAACAATGCTATCCCGAAGATACAGACCAAGTTCTACTCACTGTTGATTTCTATCCGTCAGGCATCACCCGAGTTGGATGTGCCCGAAGGTGTTTTCTATAAGGAGATCGAAGGTTATAACCTTTACGTGGGAAGAAAAGATCGGAAGAGCGGGATGTTGTATGATGTGCTGATCTATGACGTGGCAAGCGGTTTTAACAACATGGCGGTGATCATCTGTGATTCTGCCCGGATGAGCATGACGAAAGACAAGACTATGCTCATCTTCACCATGTACAGCGGACAGCAGTTTCAGAACTTCACCGAAGGAACCACCCCTCGCTACCATACCGACTTTGTACCCTATGCCCGGGAGAACTTCGACCGGAAGACCATGATGATCTCTTACGATGCCAACTTCAACCGCATGGGGGAAGAGGTGATTGAAACCAGCTCCACCAGTAATTATGTCTCCAAGAACCTGGCTAAACTCGGAACCTCCATCGATTCCATGTCGATGATCCTCGACAGCGTGAACGTGGTGGACAGAAAGCTGATGAAGAACTACTCGCATCTCTCTTTCCGAAACAGCTATCCCCCGGAGCAGAAAGATTCGCTGATCCTGGCGGCACAGAATGTCGGTGCAGAGGCGCCCCGTCCCGATACGCTCTTCCGGTCGAAAGAGCTGTCAGACCGCTCCAGCATCTTGCAGAGCGCATTTCAGAAAGCCGAGAACAACAGCAACGAGTTTCTTTTCCGTTCCCTCAATAAGACCACCATGCAGAAAACCATCAACCGGCACTGGGTGGAGTGGCACCGCAAGTTTACCATCCCTTTCACCTGCCTGATCTTTTTCTTTATCGGCGCTCCTCTGGGCTCTATCGTGAGAAAAGGAGGGTTGGGTACCCCTATCGTGATCTCGGTGATCTTGTTCATCATCTACTATATCGTGGAGAACGTGGGATACAAGATGACGCGCGACGGTGTCTGGGTGCATTGGTTCGGCATGTGGTTCAGCTCGCTCATCCTCTTGCCCATAGGGGTGTTTCTCACCCATAAAGCGATGAATGACTCCGTGATCATGAATGCCGACACCTACGTCCAGTTCTTCAGACGGCTCTTCTTCATTCGTGAGAAAAGAAAATATCCGGTCAAGAACATAATCATCGACAAGCCCGATTATGAAACGATTCTCCGGTTGTTGGAAAACCTCTCGCGGGAGGCCGATCGCTTCCTGGAGAAATACAGTCATTTGTCGTATAAGGCTTACTGGAACGACAGCCAGTATGAAAAAGAGCTGATCTCTCTCAAAAACAATATGGAGAGCATGCTCAATCAGGTTTCCAATTCACGCGACCTTGATGTGCTGGCCAAGGCGGAGGAGTTTCCTGTGCTGATCAGCAATGTGCGGATTTTCAGGCCCGGGTCGTTGCCGGCCAAGATCTCGATGTATCTGTTCCCTGTTGGGATCCTGCTGAGGCTGCTCTCCTGTTCGTTCGAGATGAGGATCAGGAACGACCTGAGAAACATCAGGCTGTATAGCGGGGAGCTCACCGGCATCATCCTGAACGAATATCCGCAGAAATCGACAACCATTGCTCAAAATCAAATTATATAAATGGACAAAAAATTTACTTTACACACGATTGAAGAAGCGATTGAAGAGATCCGCAAGGGCAACTTTATCATCGTGGTGGACGACGAAGACAGGGAAAACGAGGGCGACCTGGTGATCGCGGCCGAGTGTATCACACCCGAAAAAATTAACTTCATGGAGACCCATGCACGCGGTCTGATATGTGCGCCGGTGACCAGGGAGAGAGCCGAAGAGCTGGAGCTGCCCATGATGGTATCGCACAACACTTCCATTCATTCCACTCCTTTCACTGTCTCCATCGACCTGCTCACACACGGATGTACCACCGGCATATCGGCCTACGACAGGGCACAGACCATTCTGGCACTCACTCGCCAGGAAACCACGCCCGAGGATTTCGGCCGTCCGGGCCATATCTTTCCCCTGCGTGCCCAGACAAAGGGTGTGCTGCGCAGGGCAGGACATACAGAGGCCTCTATCGATTTTGCCCGGCTGGCAGGTCTCTATCCGGCGGGTGCACTGGCGGAGATCAAAAAAGAAGACGGCTCCATGGCCCGCCTCCCCGAGTTGATGGAAATGGCCCGGAAATTCAACCTGAAGATCGTCTCCGTGGCCGACCTGATCAAATACCGCCTGAAGAGCGAGTCGCTCATCGAGAAAGGGGAAGCCGTGCATCTGCCCACTGCGTATGGTGACTTCAGGATGGTGGTCTTCCTGCAGAAAGCAACCGGACAGGAGCATGTGGCTCTCATCAAAGGGGAGTGGGGCGACGAGGATTCGATTCTGGTGCGGGTACACTCATCCTGCATGACGGGCGATATCTTCGGTTCCATGCGGTGCGAATGCGGTGAACAGCTTCACAAGGCACTGCAGCTGATCGAGAAGGAGGGCAAAGGAGTACTGGTTTATCTCAACCAGGAAGGACGCGGCATCGGACTGATGGCTAAGATAAAGGCTTACAAGTTGCAGGAGCAGGGCCTCGACACGGTGGATGCCAACCTGCATCTTGGCTACCAGGCCGATGAGCGGGATTACGGCGTGGGGGCACAGATCCTGCGCAGCCTGGATGTACGGAAAATGCGGTTGATGACCAATAACCCCACCAAGCGCATCGGGCTGGAAGCCTATGGCCTCGAGGTGGTGGAGAATGTGCCGCTGGAGATCGAAACCAATAAGTACAACCATTTTTACATGGAGACGAAGAAGAAGAGAATGGGTCATGTGCTGAAAAATATCAAATAGAAAGCTACGCCTCATTTCTCTCAAGGATAGAGGGGGCAACGGGACGAGAGTGACATAAACAGGAACAGGGTATGGAGCTTCTTTATCTGTTGATCGGTTTTGTAGCAGGCGGCGTAATCGCATGGATCATGGCTTCATTGCTTACGGGATCGAAAATGATTCCGAAGAGCGATCATGAAGTGCTTGCCGAGAAAAACCATGCGCTGCACCGATCACTGGCAACTGTTACGGCCGAGAACAGGGTGCTGTTGGAGAAACTGGAAAACCAGAAAACGGAGATAGCCGACCTGCGCCGACAGTTCAACCTGGAGTTTGAACAGATCGCCTCGAAGATCTTGGAGGAGAAAAGCGAGAAGTTCACCCGGCAGAACAGGGAAAACATCGATATCATCCTGAAGCCGCTGGGAGAGAACATCGACCAGTTTCGCCGAAAGGTGGAAGAGGTCTATGTCACCGAAGCCAAAGAGCGGTTCTCACTGGGTGAGGAGGTGAAAAAACTGCGTGAACTGAACGACCGGCTCAGCACCGAGGCGGTTAACCTGACCAACGCTCTCAAGGGCAACTCCAAGATACAGGGTGACTGGGGACAGATGATCCTGGAGAATATCCTGGAGCGATCGGGACTGGTGCAGGGACGTGAATTTTTTGTGCAGGAGTATCTGCGCGATGCCGACGGCAACTGTCTCGTCAATGAGGAGGGGAACAGGATGCAGCCCGACGTGATTATTGTCTACCCCGACAGCCGCCGGGTGATCATCGATGCCAAGGTGTCGCTCACCGCCTATGTCGGTTACACGGGCAGCGACGATCCGGAAGAACAAAAGCAGCTACTTGCTGACCATCTGCGATCTGTAAAAAGACATATCGATGAGTTGAGCCGCAAAAGTTATCAGGACTTTGCTGATTCGCTCGATTTCGTGATGATGTTCATCCCCAACGAACCGGCTTACTTGCTTGCGTTGCAACATGAGGAGTCGCTTTGGCAGTACGCCTATGACAGGAAGATCCTGTTGATCAGCCCCACCAACCTGATCGCCGCCCTCAAGCTGATCGCCGATCTCTGGAAAAGGGAGTACCAGAACCGCAATGCCATCGACATTGCCGAACGGGGTGCGGCCCTTTACGACAAGTTTGTAAATTTCGTCGGCTCTCTGACCGAGATCGACACCCATCTCGAACGGGCACGACGAAGCTACGAGAATGCCTACGGACAGCTCAAGTCGGGCAGGGGCAACCTGATCGGCCAGGCGGAGAAGCTCCGCGAGCTGGGCGTGAAGGCCAAAAAATCACTTCCGCCATCCCTGACGGAAGAGGATCATAATGAATGAAATATATGACAACTGTACGCATAAAGCTTTCACCTCAAAGCTGACCGCTGATAACTTACAACTAAATACTGAACAAAACCATGTACGGAAAAATGCAACAACACCTGCAGACCGAATTGAAAGCGATTGAGGAAGCAGGCCTTTACAAAAAAGAACGAGTCATTGTTACGCCGCAGCGGGCCGAGATTAAGGTAGAGTCCGGCCGGCAAGTGCTCAACTTCTGCGCCAACAACTATTTGGGGTTATCCGATCATCCCCGGCTGGCAGAGGCTGCCAGGAAGGCCCTCGATGAGCGGGGCTACGGCATGTCGTCGGTGCGCTTTATCTGCGGCACGCAGGATTATCACAAGGAGCTGGAGAGGGTCATCAGTGCCTTCTTCGGTATGGAAGACGCCATCCTCTATGCCGCCTGCTTCGATGCCAACGGCGGGCTGTTCGAGCCCCTCTTCACCGAGGAGGATGCCATCATCTCCGATGCCCTCAACCACGCCTCCATCATCGACGGCGTGCGTCTCTGCAAGGCGAAACGCTACCGCTATGCCAATGCCGATATGGGCGATTTGGAGGAGAAGCTAAAGGAGGCGCAGGCACAGCGGTTCCGCATCATCGTCACCGACGGTGTCTTCTCCATGGACGGGAATGTTGCACCCATAGACAGTATTATCGAACTGGCAGAAAAATATGATGCGCTGGTGATGGTGGACGAGAGTCACTCCGCCGGTGTGGTGGGTAAGACCGGCAAGGGAGTGACCGAGCTGTTTCATGTGAAGGGAAAGGTAGACATCATTACCGGCACCCTCGGCAAAGCTTTTGGCGGCGCCATCGGCGGCTTCACTACCGGCCGCCGGGAGATCATCGACCTGTTGCGCCAACGCTCACGCCCCTATCTTTTCTCCAATTCCATCCCGCCTCTGGTGGCAGCTGCCGGCTTGGAGGCGTTCAGCCTGTTACAGGAGTCGAATGAGCTGCAGGACAAGCTGCATGCGAACGTGGATTATTTCGTGACCCGGATGAAAAAGGCCGGTTTCGATATCAAACCTACCCAGTCGGCTATCTGCGCCGTGATGCTCTATGATGCCAGGCTGTCGCAACAGTTCGCCGCCGATCTGCTGGAGGAGGGCATCTACGTGACCGGCTTCTACTATCCGGTGGTGCCGAAAGAGCAGGCGCGCATACGGGTGCAGCTCTCCGCCGGCCATACCCGTGAGCACCTCGACCGGGCCATCACTGCATTTATCAAAGTAGGAAAAACATTAAAGATCATTTAATATACCAAACCGCTGCCCGCTGACTCTTTCAGAAACGAAAAGCTGAAAACTGAAAGCTGACCGCTGAAAGCTTAGAAAATATGAAAGCACTAGTGAAGTTGCGTCCGGAAAAAGGTATCTGGATGAAAGAGGTTCCCGTTCCCTCCATCGGGGTGAACGATGTACTCATCAAAATTAAAAAGACATCGATCTGTGGCACCGACCTGCATATCTATAAGTGGGACGACTGGTCGCAGAAGACTATCCACACTCCCATGACCATCGGGCATGAGTATGTGGGGGAGATTGTGGATATGGGCAGTGGCGTGGAGAACCTGAAGGTGGGCGACCGCGTGACGGGCGAAGGACATATCGCCTGCGGTCACTGCCGCAACTGCCGGCGTGGTAAGCTCCACGTCTGTGAGAACAGCATCGGAGTGGGGGTGAACCGCGACGGCGCCTTTGCGGAGTACCTCTCCCTCCCGGCATCCAATGTGGTGAAGCTCGACCCGCGCATCCCCGATGAGATTGCGTCTATCATGGATCCTTTTGGCAACGCCACACACACCGCCCTCTCGTTCCCGCTGATCGCCGAGGATGTGCTGATCACCGGCGCGGGACTGATCGGCAACATGGCTACTGCCATTTGCCGCTTTTCCGGGGCGCGCTACATTGTGGTGAGTGACCTGAGTGACTACCGTCTCGACATCGCCCGCAAGATGGGAGCCACCCTTACGGTCAACCCCGCCAAAGGAGAATCCATCGCACAGGCGGTGCATCAGCTGGGCATGCGCGGCTTCGACGTAGGACTGGAGATGTCGGGCTCGCCTGCCGGCTTCCGCGAGATGATTGACAACATGTACAATGGCTCGAAGATCTCCTTGCTGGGAATCTTGCCCAACACGACCACGGTTGACTGGAACGAGATCATCTTCAAGGCACTTACCCTGAAGGGGATCTACGGACGTGAGATGTGGGAGACCTGGTACCAGATGGAGCAAATGATCATCTCCGGCATTGACCTTACTCCCATCATCACCCACCGTTTTCAGGTGGATGAGTTTCAGAAAGGATTTGAGGTGATGGAGAGCGGTCAGTGCGGCAAAGTGCTGCTCAGCTGGGAGTGACCTGACAGCAAAGGAGTTGTGATTGAAAGGATATTCTGACCTCTCTCCCTACAAAAAAAGGAGGTGAACGACCGTCCTGACGCCGGCAGGGTGAGCAGGATGCCGGAGGTCTGTGCCGACCTTAGATGATGCATGAAGGGAGGAGGAGTTCTCGTTGCTCTGCCGAATGGGGCGATTGGTCGATAAATTGCCCGGGTTAATCTATTTCATTTGCCGACCTCTCCTGTGCACACTACTTTTGTGGCATGATTCTGTTCCGTTTGCATGATTTTACGGAACGGTTATTTTTCGAAAACAACATGAGAAAGATATATCTGCTGCTTTTCACAATTCTCTGCGGTACCTTTTCCCTGGCGGCACAGGCTCAGTCTGGCAGTTCGATTTCCGGCAAACTGATTGATAAGAAAACAGAGGAACCGGTAGCGCTGGCCAACGTGCGGATCCTGCGACAGGGCGACAGCACTTTTGTCACCGGCAAGGCCACGGACGACAAAGGACTCTTTACCATACCGGTGAACCGGGGACAATACATCGTACAGGTTTCTTACATCGGGTATCACAATGAATACCGGAATGTGGCGGTAACCGCTGAGCATTCCAGGGTGCAGTTGGGAAGCATATTCCTGACCAGCGATAACATCCTGCTTTCTGAAACAGTGGTGACCGCCAAAGCTGCCGAGATCACCGTCAGAGGCGATACGCTGGAGTACAATGCGGATTCCTACAAGGTGACCGAGAGTGCCGTGGTGGAGGACCTGCTCAAAAAGATGCCGGGAGTGGAGATCGACAGTGAAGGCAAGATCACGGTCAACGGAAAGGAGATCACCAAGATCCTGGTCGACGGTGAGGAGTTCTTTAGCGATGATCCGAAGGTGGCCTCAAAAAACCTACCTGCCAGAATGGTCGATAAGCTGCAGATCCTGGAAAGAAAGACGGAGCAGGCAAAGATGACCGGTTTCGACGACGGTGAGGAGGAGAATGTGATCAACCTCACCGTACGCCCCGGCATGAAGGAGGGACTCTTTGGCAATGCCTTTGCCGGCTATGGCAGCAAGGAACGTTATGAGGGCAACGCCATGGTCAACTACATGAAAGACAAGGATCAGTATACCTTCCTGGGGGGCATCAACAACACCAACAATGCAGGTTTCTCCGACCTGGCTACTGCTATGTTTGGCAATATGGGCGGACACGGTCGCAGAGGCGGTTTTGGCGGGAAAAGCGGCATCTCAACCTCCGGCAACACGGGCGGTAACTTCAGCAAGCAGTTCACGCCCCAACTGAAGCTGGGCGGAAACATCCGTTACGGTTTTACCGACACCCATGTAGATTCAGATGTGTTCACACAACATATCCTCAGTGCCGGCAACACCCTGGAGGATGAACGCAACCGTTCGAAGAACAAAAGCCATAACTTCGGGATGGATTTCAGGCTTGAGTGGGAGCCGGACTCCGCCACACGTATCATTTTCCGTCCTGCCTTCTCGCTCTCCAACAACCGGCGCCGGGAGAGCGGGGATTTTTTTACGGAAAATGAGCTTACCGGCGACACCATCAACTACGGTGACTCCGAATATTCTTCCAAGGGCGATGGCAAAGATTTCTCATTCAACCTGGATGCCAGCCGCGAGTTGGGTAAGGAGGGAAGAATCCTGAGTCTGCAGCTGAGAGCACAGGGTGGTGACTCTGAAAATAAAGGAACGAACCTATCAGGGACCTTTTACAATGGTAACCGTGACGATGACCTGATCGACCAGCGGTTCACCAACACCAATCAGAACCGCTCCTGGCGCGGTTACCTCTCTTACGTGGAGCCATTGGGCGACAGCCATTACCTGCAGCTGGCCTATCAGTACAATACAAACAATTCCGATTCGGACAGAGATACCCGAAAAAAAGATGACAACGGTAACTATACCGTGCTCGACACTGATTACAGCAAACGATTGGAGAACAACTTTGTGAGTCAGGAGATAGAGGCCAACTTCAAGGGGGTAAGAGAAAACTACGACTATATGTTCGGCTTTTCCATGCAACCCTCCTCCTCCCGCAGCAAGACGTTTGTCGGAACCAACCTGAAGGACGACGGTGAACAGAAGGTGATCAACTACTCACCCATGGCACAGCTCAACTACCGCTGGAGCCGCACCCACAACCTGCGGCTGCGTTACTTTGGCAATACTGACCAGCCGTCGCTTGCACAACTTTCTCCCGTGAAGGATGTGTCGAATCCGCTGAACATCAGCTATGGTAATCCCGACCTGAAACCGTCGTTTGAGCATCGCCTCCACATCCGCTACCAGCGTTCCAACCCGGAGAAGGCAAGCTCGTTCCACACCTTTCTCAACGCCGGTTTCATGACCAACGACATCGTATCGGCTACATACACCAATGTGAACTCCGGTCGCAGGGTGAATACTTACCGCAACGTGGAGGGTAACTGGAACGTGAACGGACGGATGATGTTCAACGTGCCGCTGGGCAACATCAAGTTCTCCATTTTCTCCATGTCGTTTGCCAGCTACAGCAACACCAGCGGTTATACCAAATCATCCGTAGAAGAATTAGATATTGAAAAAATTGAGTTTACCGGCGAAGACAAGAACACCAACAAGCGGATGTCACTGATGGAGGTGTTGGGTCTCAATTTCCGTTCCGACCAGTTCGACTTTGCAGTACGTGGGAACGTCAACTACAACAACGTGACCAACAGCCTCGAGGGACAACAGAACCAGAACTATCTCAACTATGGCGGCAATGCCAGCACCTCTGTCTATCTGCCGTGGGACCTCACCCTGGAGAGTGATGTCAACTATTCCACTAACTCCGGCTATGCCGACGGCTTTAAACAGAATGAGTGGCTGTGGAATGCATCCCTGCAAAAAGCAATTTTTAAACAAAAGAACGGTACCATCCGTTTTAAGATATACGACATTCTGCAGCAGCGCAGCAACATCAGCCGTAGCGTCACCTCCAACTATATCCGTGACACCACTACCAACACGCTGACCAGCTACTTCATGGTGCATTTTGTGTATCGGTTCAATTTATTTAAGGGAGGAGCCAGCCCACGGAATATGATGCCGGAGAGAGCTCCCGGCAGGGGCATGGGGCACGGAAGGGGACCCGGTGGAGGGCCCGACAGGAGATATCAGGAATGATGTAGAGAAGGGAAGAGATGGGGCAGTCGATGAATCAAAAGACAGGAGGCAGCTGGAACAACCTGTTTGTGCACCTGCTGCTTTGGGGGGTGATCTTCATTCTTCCTTACTTTTTTATGGATTCGGCGCGGGTTTTTACCTGGCGTCCTTTTCTGCGCTCTATCCCGCAGATGCTGGGCTTTATGCTGGTCTTCTATCTCAACTTCTTTCTGCTCATCGACCAACTGCTCTTCAAAGGCAAGCCCCGTGCTTTTATCCTCTGGAACCTTGTGCTGATCATTGCGGTGGCCTTCTTTATGCACTATTCGCGCGAACTGCTGGAGTGGCTGATGCCTTATCAGAGACCTCGCTGGCGCGGAAGACGCAATACTTTCATCCCGTTTTTTTTTCTGTTGCGTAACGCCACTTCCCTTTTTCTGATGACGGGGCTCAGTGTCGCACTGAAGATGACGGTGCGCTGGTTAGAGGTGGAGAATGAGCGCAAGGAGCTGGCCAAAGCCAAATCGGAGGCAGAGCTCCAGAACCTGAAGAATCAGATCAACCCGCATTTCCTGCTCAATACCCTTAACAATATCTACGCGCTGATCGAGTTCAACCCTCCCAAGGCACAACAGGCAGTGATGGACCTGAGCAAGCTGCTGCGCCATCTGTTGTATGACAATAATCAGGCTTTCGTATCGCTGCGGCAGGAAGTCGACTTTATGCGGAATTATATCGAACTGATGCGCATCCGCTTAGCTGATCATGTGAAGCTGACGACGCGGTTCGATTATTCCGCGACCGGCAATACCCTTATTTCTCCGCTAATTTTTATATCTTTGATGGAGAATGCATTCAAGCACGGCATCAGTGGTGATAAAGATTCTTTCATCGAGATATCTCTCTGCGAACACTCCGATGGCAAAGTGGAGTTTGTGTCCAGGAACAGTTATTTTCCCAAGTCGGAATCCGATAAAAGCGGCAGCGGCATCGGACTGGAGTTGGTGAAAAAAAAGCTGGAGCTTCTGTATCCGGACAGCTACCTGTGGCACACTACCGTGGAGGATGGGGTGTATTCGACCGTGCTGGTGATCGACACAAAAAAACAACAAGATGATACTGAATTGCTGGATCGTGGATGATGAACCACTGGCATTGTCTCTTCTGGAATCGTATGTGGAGAGGACTTTCTTTTTGCGTCTTACGGGAAAGTACAGCAACGCTCTCACGGCGATGAAGCATATCGGCGAAGAGAAGGTCGACCTGCTTTTTCTCGACATTCAGATGCCGGAGGTAAACGGGATGGATTTTGCCCACACCATCAGCAGCCGTACCCGGATCATTTTTACCACTGCTTTCAGCGAATATGCCCTTGAGGGTTATAAGGTGAGCGCGCTCGATTATCTGCTCAAACCCTTCTCGTTCGAAGAATTCCTCTCCGCAGCCCAAAAAGCACTGAACTGGTTCGAGATGACCGAACCGAAGCCGGCAACCAAACATCTGCAGGAGAAAGTGGGCCTTTTCGTGAAATCGGACTACAAGCTGATCCATCTGCTCTATGATGATCTCCTTTATATCGAAGGGCTGAAAGATTATGTGAAGATCTTCACCGAGCAGGAACCCAAGCCCATCCTCTCGCTGATGAGCCTCAAATCGCTCGAGGAGGAGCTGCCTGGCGACCGCTTTATGCGGGTGCACCGCTCCTATATCATCCACAAAAATAAGATCACCAGCATCAACAAGAACCGGATCATCATCGCAAAAAAACAGATTCCGATAGGGGAGACCTATCGCCGGCAGTTCCAGACCATCATCGGAAACAGGTGACATCTATCTCTTCACGTGACAAGATATTCCAGGCGTGTCCTTACAATGAGAAAGCCGTTCCTGCCTATTGTGGCGGAACGGCTTTCACTCTGTTGTGTACCGTCGGCGTTTACGAAAGCATGGCCGTGAGCATCCATACGGTTTTTTCCTGTCCGGAGATAAAGTCCCCCATCAGGGCAACCGTACCCTCATCATCGCCATCAGATGCCGTTTCCACCACCTTGCGTTCCAAAGCGATCAGCACCTTCAGAGAGTCGAGGATCAGCTTAACGATCTCTTTCTGGTTGCTGATTACTTCCGTCTCCTTAATGGCGGATACCTTCAGGTAATCGCTGAAGTTGTGGGCCGGAACGCCTCCGAGCATCAGAATTCGTTCAGCTACTTCGTCTACCTTATCAGCGGTGTCGTCGTAGTACTCCTCAAATCTCTCGTGAGCCCCAAAGAACATTTCTCCTTTCACATTCCAGTGGAATCCGCGCAGGTTGGTGTAATAAACCTGCAGGTTGGCCAGCAGTTCCTGCAGCCCTTCGACGGTCTTTTTTGTACTCTTGGGATCCAATCCTAAATAATCTAATGTTTTCATAATTTTTTATTTTACAATCTCCTTTTTCTGAATCGACTATTCTATTTACAAATATAGCGATGATTCACGTACGCTCAAAATTATGGGAGCTCAATCGTTCATAGATTTTGGTTATGGAAACAGGACTCATGGCTCCTTAAAAGTTGTATCCAAAGCTCACGTAAGGATGAAATTTGCGGGAGAGGCCGGAGTACCCCAATTCCAGTCGCAGCGGTCCGGCAAGTGAGAGGAGAGAATATCCCACATTCCCGCTCCAGAAGGCTTTTCCCTCAGAAAAAAGATCGTTGAGATGATGGTGATGCAGGGTGTAATTCAGGTTGGCGTAGAGGAAGTTGTTCGGCCTGAACCGGTAGTGGATCATCACATCGGCAGAGGCTGCCAAATTGCTCAGGATCTCCATTCCCGCAGAGCCCTGCAGCGCTATCTGCTGCGGCAGGTAATGACCGTCGGTTCTGCCTCCCACAAAATTGCGGTATATCTGTGGTACACTGTCGTTCATCACATAGCGTGCCGAGAATTGCGGGGTGAGGAAGACCTTGTCTGCAATAGGAACGGGTTTGGTAAAGTGCATCTTCAAGACACTTAAAGGCGGTCTATCGTCCAGTCGCAGGAAATTGTCAGTATGGAGCGAGTAACGAAATGAAAAGTTCTGGCCGGAGGTGGGGAAGTAGGTGCTGTTCAGATTGTCGTACTCCCCGTCGATCAGATAGTTGATGTAGAGTTGGTTTTCCATTGACGGAAAATTGGGGTAGGAGCCCCGACTCAGCACATTGTAGAATTTAAAATGTTCGAATCTGGTTCCCAGATGCAATCGCATATTTCCGAAGTAAAACTCGGAGAAATTGAGATCCAGTGCATTGCGGTTGATCCCCATGTGATAGGCCAGTTTCCCTCTTTCATAGATGCTCAGGTCGTTCTTGCTGATTTTGTAATTGATGCCTCCTTTGTAAAAAATGCCTCGGTTGATGGAATAATCGACGATCAGATAGGGGTCGCGGCTGAGCCGTCCTGTGATATCGACACGGGAGTTGAGCGACGGGCTCAGTCGGATGGATGTATTGGCCAGGATAGCCGCCATATCGTCGGTGTCAAAGTACAGGCCCAGGTTCAGGGTGCTGGACTCCTTAGGTTCGACCTGGAAAATCAGATCGAAAGGCTGTGTTCCGTCGAGACGATAGTACACACGGCTAAAGTTGCCGCTGCCGTAAATACGGGCGGTCATTGCCTCCAATTCGTTGCGGGTGACCTTATGATCCTTGACCGGGATCCAGCGCAATATTTGCTTTTCTTCCTGCAGGGATACGCCCTCCACGCGGAGTTGATCGATGAGCAGCGTATCGACATGGATATAAGGATTCTGACGTTTCCTGACAACAGGAGCATTCCCGGTAATACCCAAGCTCTCTTTCAGAGCCATCAGCTGATCCCACTGGGCCATGGCGGCTTGTTCTCCGCGTGAGATCAGCGAGTCGATGGCCGGTTTTTGAAAATCCATCGAGCCATAGGGCTGGATCACAGGGGTGATCAGCAGGTCTGTATCTGCAATGTTCTGTTTTCGTTTTTGTTGTCCGACAAAGTTTGACATATTCTCTGCGATCTCGGTAATATTCCCGCGATTCTGTTTCATCGACTTGTCATCGTGCGGGATGATCACGCCGATCACAATATCGGCACCCATGCTTCGGGCTACATCCACGGGATAATTATTGATCACACCACCGTCGATCAGCAACATGCTGTCCTTCTCTACAGGGTTGAAGACACCCGGTATCGCCATGCTTGCCCGCATCGCCTCCGGCAGGATCCCTCGTCTGAACACAATTTCCTTCCCGGTGCGTACATCGGCTGCCACACACCCGAAAGGAATGGGGAGATCATCGAAATCCATCTCATCCTGGAACCCGATGGTCATGTTCAGAAAAAGGCTGTAGAGGTTCTGTCCGGCGAAGACACCGCGCGGAAGACTCACTTTGCCGCTTCTCTCCCTGACGTTAAGCTTGTAGGGAAGGGTAAAAATGTATTGATTGCGATTATCCCTTTGGGAGGCAGGCTGGTTGTCACGGTCGACGTTGTCGCGCATCAGATGGTCCCAGTCCTGCATCTGAATCAGTGAATCGATCATCCGGGCACTGTAGCCTGCTGCGTAGAGTCCGCCCACCACGGCGCCCATGCTGGTGCCGGCAATATAATCGATCGGTATACCGGCTTTTTCCAGCACTTTTAATGCACCCACATGCGAGAATCCTTTTGCGGAACCGCCGCTAAGTACGACAGCAACTTTCTTCCGCTGTTGCACCTGTCCCTCAACTAACGTGGTTAAACAGGTGGTAAACAGCAGCAACAGTAACAATTCTTTTTTCATCGGTTGTTGATTAAAAACAGATCTGCGCAAATATACAAGATTAAATTGAAATGTGCTGCGTTTCATGGAACAGAAAAGGTCAAAGAATTGATTCCGCATCTGTTTGCCCTGCAAAAAAAACTGTTCAGCACATTGTGTAAGGAGGACCGAATACTCCTTTCGATCTTTTATTAGCAGCGCCGAGGCGGGTATATTCCATTCATGCAGATCTGATAACTGCCAATTTGGGTTTTAATGTCCGGAAGTTTGAAATTGGTAGTTCCATTTCCCCCAAACATATTCCGGATTAAGGAATAAAGCGCTGTGTACTGTGTAATTTCTAAAATTTTTCCGTCACACATTTTAAAGCCTTCTACTTCAAAATTAAAGGCAAACCACACAATTTGACCGGTAAAATATTCCATATGATTTGTTTTTGAGGTGATGATACGACAAATATAGGTGATTTGTAAAAAAATCAACACGAAATAGAGGAAAATCTGTATAAATGGCTGGAGTGTTTTTTGGGATAAAACAATTTTGGTCAATAAATATGCCTCCGGATGATAATGGATCAATTGTTGGTTAACCTTATTTAACAACTTATTTAGCGCAAACGTTTGTTCCTTTAATTTTTATTGATACATTTGCAACAGATTATTATATTAACAATCGCTCTCTATATTGAGGGACACGGGCCGGTTGAGAGGTGGAAGCGTCGATATGCGGTTGTTTTTTCATTTATGAATGGTTTCAGTGCCGAAAAATACCGGGAGCAAATGATAAACAGTGATAAAATATGAGAAAAATTATTGTGATTGGTAGTTCAAATACAGATATTATGATCCAAACTTCTCATTTACCGCAACCCGGTGAAACTGTTTTGGGCTATGAAGTGCAAATGAATCAGGGAGGGAAAGGCGCAAATCAGGCTGTTGCGGTGAAGAGGCTGGGAGGAAATTTAGTGTTCATGACTAAGCTGGGGAACGATTATTTTGGTGAACAGACTTTAAAGGCTTTTCATAAAGAAGGAATCAAGACGGATTATGTGTTGGTTGACGACCATGCAAAAACCGGTACCGCAATCATATGTGTGGAGGATAGCGGTGAGAATGCCATTGTGGTTGCTCCGGGAGCTAATGACCTGATAACTATTCAGGATCTTGAAGCGGTGCTGGAGGTTATGTCATCAGAGGATATTTTGTTGATGCAATTGGAAATTCCTGTTTCAACGGTTGCCTTTGCGGTGCAAAAAGCATTTGAAAAAGGAGTGAAAGTGGTATTGAATCCTGCTCCCGCACGTCAGATCCCCAAATCTGTGCTACGAGATTTGTATTTAATCACCCCCAATAGAATAGAAGCAGAACTGCTGACAGGCGTGAAAATAAATGAGGAACAGGATCTGGCTACGGCTGCTCAACTGTTATCGGAGATGGGGGTTAAAAATGTGATCATCACGCTGGGAGATAAGGGATGCTTCGTGAAGGAAGGGGAGCGGTCATACAGGGTGGATGCTTTTAAGAAAAAGGCTGTTGATACCACGGCTGCCGGTGACACCTTTAACGGAGCCCTGTGCGTTGCTCTTGCAGAGGGATTCGATTTAAGGCAGGCGGCTGTTTTTGCATCGAAGGCATCTTCTATTTCCGTTACCAGGACAGGGGCACAGTCATCGATTCCGTACAGGAATGAATTAGCATATACACGATGAAGAATGGATGCCTGTTCTGATATCATACCCAATCAAAAAATCAATCTGCCAAAATAAATACAAATCAATCATTTGAGATATCGCTACAATGGAAACACACCTATTCAAACAATTTGGAATTTTACAATCGTGTTTGGTCCCTCGTGTGAGGAGCTCTTTATGCTGTCTGTTCTGTCTGTTTTATGTGGTACAGGCATTTTCTGAAGTTCCTCCTCTGAAATTCAACAATGGCCATTTCAAAATTGTTCAGCTAACGGATTTGCACTGGATAGAAAGTGAATCCTATCAAGAAAAGAACGACAGTACGGCTCTTCTTATCCGGGAGGCGGTGACTATAGAACATCCGGATTTGGTGGTCATCACGGGTGATATGGTTGTTTCCGGAAATGTCCGGGAGGGGTGGCGAAAAATTGCGCAGATTTTTGAACAAGCAAAAACACCTTTTGCGGTAACTTTTGGAAATCATGATGCGGAAACAGGGATGGATCTGTCGCAGATACTTGAATATATCAGTTCATTTTCCTATCATCGGACATATCATTCAGATCCCAAAATTTCGGGAGTAGGGAATTGCGTATTGCCCGTTTTTTCTTCAGACGGGTTATCAGAAAAGTGGATGCTCTATTTGTTCGATTCACATAACTTGACCACTGATCGAACGTTTGGATATTACGACTGGATCAAGTATGACCAGATCGCATGGTATCGTGCGAAAAGCGATGAGGTAGCCAAACGCAATCAGCGCAGGTTACCCTCTCTGGCTTTTTTCCATATTCCTCTTGTGGAACATGAAACGGCAAGGTGGGTATGCAGGGAGTTGGGAGAAAAGCATGAAGGAGTGTGTGCACCAAATGTAAATTCCGGACTGTTTGCTGCGTTCATCGAAAAAAAAGATGTGGTTGGCGTATTTACGGGACATGATCATAACAACGATTATTTGGTCGATGTGAATGGGAATATTGCTTTGGCCTACGGTCGAAAAACAGGTTTTAATGCTGCTTATCACGAGGTTTTACCGCGGGGTTGTCGCGTGATCAACCTGCACGAAGATGACGCTTGCTTTGATACCTATATCAGAGATTTGAACGGTACAGCCAATCATTACTGTTTCGAACAAAAAAACAACGGGACGGGAGTGCCTTCTTTTTCCGGCTCTTTTATCCAGGAGTATCTGGTAAAAAATTGGGATCGCAAACGTTGGAATGAGGAAATGAAGATGCTGAAAGAGGCCGGAATGAAATATCTGATTTACGGGCCGGCTTTTCAGATCCGTCAAAATGGAGAGGCTTCCGCAATTTACCCCTCCTCCTATGTGAAAAGAAACAGACGGAACGCTACGCTCGAGAAATGTTTGGCAAGTGCCCGGGACAATGGAGTAAAAATATTTATCGGGCTCAATTTCAATGACCGTTGGTGGAAAGCCGATTTCTCTGCCGAATGGCTCCTGAACGAAATGGAAAAAGGAAACCGGATAGCGGATGAGCTTGTTGCAAGGTATAAAGCGAGGTATCCCGAGACGATGTATGGCTGGTATTGGGTGTGGGAGGTTGACAACCTGCATTGCATGACTCCCGAACGACAGAAGGTGTTGGCTGAAGCACTGAATACGAATCTGGATCACCTGACCGCCATTGCACCGGATATGCCATTGATGTTGTCACCGTTTATGAATTATAAAGTAGGGGGAGATGCGAAGGCGTACGGGAAAATGTGGGAGAATGTCTTTTCGTTAACCCGTTTTCGTGCAGGCGATATTTTTGCTCCCCAGGATTGTATCGGAGCAGGTGGCTTGACGCTTCAAAATGTGGATGAGTGGTTTTCCTCTCTTCAAAAAGCGGTGTATACCAAGCCCGGGCTGAAGTTCTGGGCTAACGTGGAGATATTCGATCAGCGTTTCTGGATTTCTGCCCCTCTTGAGCGGGTGCGAGAGCAGTTGCATCTTGTGAACGGATATGTCAGTAATATGATTTGTTTTGCTTATAGTCATTACTACAGTCCTTTTGTGGCTGATGCACAATACCACGACAGTTATCTGCAATATCGGCAAACGGGAGAGTTGCCCAAACTGCCCATTCCCGAAAAAGTGATCCGTGCCGAAGTAAGCAGGGTGAAAGACGGGAACCGGCTTACCTGGGTCCCGGGGAATTATCTGTCCTCCAAAGGGTACAGCATATACCGAAACGGGGAGCTGTTGGTCAAGTTGCAGACAGGCATCAATATACACCCGACAGAATATGTGGATAAGGATGGAGGAGCCGATAGTCAATACGAAATTGCTGCGTATAATGTGTTGGGTGATGAGTCGGAAAAATGTACAGTAAAATCAAATATCAGATGAAAATGAAAAAGTTTGTGGAGTGTATCTCCTTTTTAACGCTCTTTCTTCTTTTGAATGGATGCCACCACTCCTCATCCGGTGAGCATGAGGATGTTGTCATAACCATTACCCGGGAAGCGTTGTATGATAAGATTAAGGGAGGATGGGCTGCCAAGACCATCGGATGTACCTACGGCGGGCCGGTTGAGTTCCTGCACAATGGCACCATGATCCAGGACTATACCCCCATTAAATGGTCGAAGGAGCGGGTGAAATATTACTTCGATACTTTCCCCGGTCTCTATGACGATGTGTATGTCAATATCATATTCGTAAATCTCTTTGAACGTCTCGGACTGGAGGCTCCTGCCGATTCGTTTGCAATCGCTTTTGCTGATGCCGGCTTTCCCCTGTGGCACGCGAATCAGGTTGCCAAATATAACATCAAACAGGGGATCATGCCCCCGATGTCGGGACACTGGCTGAACAACCCCCATGCCGATGATATCGATTACCAGATTGAAGCCGATTTTGCCGGACTGATGTCGCCGGGTATGCCGAATACCGCATCTGAGATATCAGACAGAGTAGGGCATATCATCACCTATGGCGATGGATGGTACGGGGGAGTCTATACCGCCGCCTTATATACGATGGCTTTTGTGTCGGACGATATGGAGTATGTGGTGGAGAAAGCATTGCAGACCATTCCGGAAGAGAGCGATTTTTACCACTGCCTGAAGGATGTCATCAGCTGGTACCGGAAATATCCCGACGACTGGAAGCAGACATGGTTTGAGTGTCAAAAAAAATGGAGCTCGGAGGTGGGTTGTCCCGATGGGGTATTTACTCCGTTCGATATTGATGCAAAGATCAATAGTGCGTATGTAACCATCGGACTGCTATACGGCCAAAAAGAATTTCATCGTACCATCGATATAGCTGCACGTTGCGGGCAGGATTCTGACTGTAATGCGGCTACCGCAGGAGGAGTTCTTGGTACCATGCTGGGATATTCCCATATTCCGGAGTGTTGGAAAGAGAGCCTTTACGGGATTGAAGAGATCCCGTTTGCCTATACGGATATTTCCCTGGCGAAATTGTGCCAATTAAGTTTCGGGCAAGCGTTGGAGGTGATTAAAAGCGAGGGCGGAAAGGTAGGGGACGAGTCTGTCGGGATTAAGGTGCAGCACCCCAGGCCAGTCCGGTATGAGCAATCGTTCGAAGGACATTATCCCGTAGATAAGCTGCTTCTCAACAGTTGTCTGTCCGATTCGTCCGGGTTTGCGTTTGAAGGAATCGGATTTGTATTGAAAGGAGCAGTGAAGTGTGCCGATGAAAATTATGTTGCCAGCGTGGAGATGTATCTCGACGAGGAGATGAAAGAGCGGGCGAACCTTCCGGTGGCAAAAGCCTCCTCGATCGACGACAGGAGAGTGGACCTGTTCCACCTCTATCAGCTGCCCAAAACAACCCACCGGGTTACCTTCAAATGGCTGAATCCCCGGGAAGATGCAGCAATCTATTTAGGAGAGGCCGTGCTCTACGCTGATCAGCCGAATCAATTAACTTATCAAAATTGACCTGTTATGTATATAGTTGACAATTACGGATGGGCCGTGGCCCTTTGCATTGTTACCATGTTCTGCTGGGGCTCTTGGGGAAATACCCAGAAACTGGCATCAAAAACTTGGCGATATGAACTCTTTTACTGGGATTATGTGATTGGCATTCTCCTCTTTTCCCTGATTTGGGGAGTGACTTTAGGCAGTTTCGGAGAGATGGGCAGGAGCTTTATGGACGATTTAGCCCAAGTGGGTGCGTCAAATTTTCGGAGCGCATTTTTTGGGGGCGTGATTTTTAATGCGTCAAATATTTTGCTATCGGCTTCCATCTCGCTGGCCGGCATGTCGGTCGCTTTCCCCGTGGGAGTGGGGCTGGCTCTGGTATTGGGCGTTTTTATCAATTATTTTACCATGCCTAGGGGGGATGCGACCATTTTGTTTGCAGGCGTATTTTTGATTGTATTGGCCATTATACTCAATGGCCTCGCTTCCGGAAAAATGTCGAAAGGAGCTGCGGACCATGTCACCAGAAAAAAAGGGGTAGGAATTGCCATCGCTGCGGGAATCTTGATGTCGTTTTTCTATCGTTTTGTTGCAGCAGCCATGGATCTGGATCATCTGGAATCACCTGCTTCGGGATCGATGACCCCCTATTCGGCGCTTTTTGTATTTGCAACGGGTATTTTTATCAGTAATTTTTTCTTCAATACACTCGTGATGAAAAAACCGTTTGCCGGGGAATCTGTCTCTTATAAAGCCTATTGGAGAGGGGGAATAAAAACACATTCCGTCGGACTGTTAGGAGGTGCAATTTGGGCATTGGGAACTGCCTGCAACTATATCGCGGCGGGGAAAGCCGGTGCGGCCATTTCATATGCCCTGGGCCAGGGTGCCACCATGATTGCGGCTTTGTGGGGTTTACTGATCTGGAGAGAGTTTAAAGGTGCATCGAGACCGGTTCATTGTTATCTCGTGTTGATGTTGGTGCTTTTTATTGCCGGCTTAGCGTTGATTGTCATTTCAGGGGGAAATTGATGTTTGATGGATCGATGAATGAATGAGTGAGTGAAATGAAAAGAATGAAGTTTAAAGTGTTGATATTGGCTCTGGCTGCTGCCTGGTCTGCAGAGATATCGGTTGCAGCAGGTGCCCGCGGCAATACCGGGATCAGACTGAATGAAGAAGAGATCTCCAGGAAAGCATCCGTTGTGAAACCGATTAGCGGTACCTGGATCAATCTGCCATACAAAGATGTACGGAATAAATATACCAACCCGAAGAATTTTGAGCACACGGATCCTGCTCTCTGGGAAGCGAAAGTGCGGGAATGGGCTGAGATGGGGATGGAGTATCTTGTTTTTATGGAGGTTGCCAATGAAGGGAAATCATATTATCCCTCGCAAATAATGCCATGGATGTATGATAAAAAAAGAAAAAGCCCGGTAGATGCTATTTTGGATGAGGCAGCAAAATATGAAATGAAGGTTTTTATGAGTACCGGTTGGGCGAAAGATCAGGATGATAATTTGCTTGATCCGGCGATCAAAAAACGTCAGCTGCAGATTGTGGAAGAATTGGCGTCTCTTTATGGGAATCACAAAGCATTTTACGGCTGGTACTTGCCCGTGGAAGATTGTCTTTGTCCGATCCTCTCTGATCATGCCGTGCAGTCGGTAAATAGTTTGGTCGGAAAAGCAAGATCATTGACGCCGGGGAAAAAAACGCTGATCTCTCCATATGGGATTGGATTGTCTGATTTTGATCATCCCGAATATGAAAAACAATTGGCTAAACTGAAAGTAGATATCATTGCATACCAAGATGAGGTGGGTTGTGTGCGAGATCCGTTTACGATCCCGCGACTGAAAAAAAACTGGGCTAGGCTGAGAACTATTCATAATCATCTTGGGATAGAAATGTGGGCGAATTGTGAGACTTTTACCTGGGAGAAACAGTCGAACGATCGCGAGTCAGCCCTCATCCCTGCAGCATACTCACGGTTACTATCTCAGCAAGTGGCGGCATCTGATGCCGGTGTAGACTGCATCATTTCATTTATGTTCCAGGGAATCGTGGAAGACCCGAAATCACCTTACCAATTAGGACAGCCGGTATGGTCGAATCGATTATACAACGATTATATGGCCTGGAAAAGAGGGAATACCTACTGGAAATTGTGTGAAGCTGCTTTACAGGAACATCTTGTCAGCGCCAATGAAGGTGAAATAATCTCCGATGCCGGTCATAAACCGTTACTGGATGGGATGGTTGCCGAAGAGAACAGCAGGGATGAGCGGTGGGTAACGTTTGAGCCAGGGCATCATGTTATTGTAATCGATTTGAAGCGTCCGGTTTTTATAGATAACCTGTTTATTCGGACCCTTAACTATGGATTAGAAGAGATTGGAACCCCGTTCAAATTGTACCTGTATGGATCGGATGATCAGATGACTTACCATTTGAAGGCGGTTAAGGATGCTCCCTTTTTTCCCAATAACCGGCACGATGCCTGGATAGATGCCGTGTTGTTCGATGAATTGGGGATGAAATCCCGTTATCTGAAAATTGAGTTTGACGCGTCTCAAAAAGTATTGATGGATGAAATATTTGTCAATACGGTAATAGATTGATTGATAAATCCTCTGCACATATTTTCTAAGAAGTGAAAACGTTAAAAGTATTATGAATTAAAAGTTAATATTATGAAAAAATGGTTTAATGGTATAGCAGGCATGTTTTTGCTTTTAATCCTTTTTGTCACTGTCCCGACCGGGCTGCAGGCAAGAAATTTTGAAAGCAATCAGACGAATGTGGCGGGAATTGTGACGGACGAAGAGGGAATTCCCATGATAGGGGTTACAATCAGTATAAAAGGGGCCAACGCGGGTACGGTAACCGATGCAAATGGCCATTATAAGATTGCGGTAGCTCCTAATTCCGTGCTTATTTTTTCTTTCGTGGGATATACCACTCAGGAGATCCCTGTCGGAAACAGAAACCGAATGAATGTGACCATGAAAGAGGATTCCCAACTCCTTGAAGAAATGGTGGTGATCGGGTACGGGAGTGTGAAAAAAAGAGATTTGACCGGCGCGGTCTCTTCTTTGAGCAGCGATGCCCTGTTAAAAAACAATCCCATCAGTGTCAATCAGGGGCTGCAGGGAAAGCTGGCCGGTGTAACCGTTTCTCAGGCTGATGGTGCTCCCGGAGCAGGGATCAATATCCAGATCAGGGGCGCCAACTCGTTTACGACCAGCACTGAACCATTGTATATTGTGGACGGAGTGCCGTTCTCCATTGGCGAGGCACCGGAAACGGACTTCGGAACCAAACAGAAAAATAATCCGCTGGGGATGATCAATCCCCAGGATATTCAGTCGATTGAGGTGTTGAAAGATGCTTCCGCAACGGCTATATATGGTTCGCGCGGGGCAAACGGGGTGGTCATCATCACCACCAGATCGGGTTATGAAGGAAAGCCGAGAGTCCATTTTAGCAGTAACTTTAGTGTGGCTGACCCGGTAAAAAAAATCGATGTTCTGAGTGCTGCTGAATATGCTGAGTTCCGTAATGAAATGATGATCAATGGTTATACCTACGACGGAAAAGATTTTGTGGATGCTGCCTCGTTGCCCTACCCGGTGCCGGGCAGATGGAATGAGACGTTTGAAAAAGATCCCGTGACCGGAAAAGATGTGGTGGTAAAAAGAGAATATTTACCCGGACCGGATGATTTTCGAAACGGTTACCTGCTGAACGACCGGATGTTTTACGGGACAAACTGGCAGGACGAAATATTCCATACGGCATTTAGCCGGGATTATAACCTGTCGGTTACGGGAGGAGACAAAAACGGTACATACATGTACTCGGGAGGTTATGTAGACCATCAGGGGGTGATTGTAAATTCTTATTACAAACGGTATTCGACACGTGCCAATAACACCCGTAAAATCAATGACAAATTGGAAATCGGGACGAATCTTAATTTTTCGAAGTCAGAGAATCGATTGGCTCGCACCAACAGCGAGAATTACGGGGTTATTTCATCGGCAATCTCTTTCAATCCAACCAGACCGGTTTTTGACCCGACGAAAGATTCCGGTTTTTCCGAAGATTTCTCATCCGGCCTGGCCAATCCCTATCTGACAGTTCATACAGAAAAGAATGTGCTGGAATCAATCACTTCTTTTAACTCTGCTTATGGGGAAGTGACCTTTACCGACTGGCTCAAATTTCGTCAAAATCTCGGATGCAGCTATAACTATAATGAGCGCAACCAGTATTACAACAGATGGACGGGAGCAGGACAATATCCGACAAACGGCTATGCTGTAAAATCAGATAATACCTATGAAAGTTTAACAACCGAATCGTTACTTACTTTTGATAAAAGTTTCGGTTTCCATGCGATCAATGCGATATTGGGAACCACATATGAAAATGTGAAGTGGAAGAATAAACATATGAATGCGAAAAACTTCCCGACGGATGACACGGAGGATAATGATATCAATGCTGCCATTGGAGAGAAAGAGATCAGAAGCGGCAGGGGAAGATCGCAGTTAATGTCTTATTTGTTTCGAACCAATTATAGTTTAAAAGATAAATATCTTTTCACTTTTTCCGTGCGCCGGGATGGTTCGAGCCGACTGTCTAAACTGCACCGATGGGACAATTTTTATTCGGGAGCGGTTGCTTGGAGGCTTTCTGATGAGGATTTCGTGAAACAATTGAATTTTTTTGATAACTTGAAATTGCGCTTGAGTGCCGGGCAAACAGGTAATCAGGGGGTAAATGCTTATGCTACCCGCTCTCGGTTCGTATCATCGAATTATCCGTTTGACGGATCCATGAAAAGCGGTATGGCGGAAGATCGTTGGGGAGGGCCTGCAGCACCGGATCTGAAGTGGGAGACTACCGCACAGTACGATGTGGGGTTGGATGCGGCTTTTTTTCACAACAGAGTCAATCTTATTTTGGACCTCTATTATAAGAAGACATCCGATCTGCTTCAATATAAATTGATCCCGTTGAGTTCCGGTTTTGGCGAGATTGCTTCAAACTACGGTTTTGTTGAAAACAGGGGATTGGAATTATCGGGACATTTCATCCCGGTAGATTCCAGAGATTTTACCTGGTCTGTGGATGCCAATATTTCCTTTAACAAAAATAAGATAGGGGGATTGAATGCGGATCAGTTTTCCGACGTAGCATGGGGCATGGAAAGTATGTTCTTAAGAAGAAACGGGCAGTCGATCGGTATATTGTACGGCTATGTGGAAGACGGCTTTTATGATAACGAAGCAGAAGTCAGGGCAGATAGATTTTACACGAATGAAAGTGCATCGAAAATCAAAAGTATGGTCGGGCAGATTAAGTACAAAAATATGGATGATGATCCAGTGATCGATGACCGAGATAAAACCATTATCGGGAATACGAACCCTGACTATCAATATGGGATTACGAATACATTCAATTACAAAAACTTTACGTTTAGTTTCTTTTTACAGGGAACACACGGCAATGATATCCTGAATGTCAATCTGAAAAGTTTTACAGTCGCCGGAGGAAATAATATGCCAAAATTTGTCTGGGATAATCGGTGGACGGCTGAAAACAGACAGCATGCAGAGTGGCCCAGACCCGACGGAACTTATACCCGATCAATGAAACCGTCAGACAGATATGTGGTGGACGGTTCTTATCTGAGATGTAAAAATGTGAGCCTTAGTTATCGGCTGATGCGCCCTGTGAAGTATACCGAATCTGTCAGTCTGACGGTAAGCATCTCGAATCTTTTTACCATTTCGTCATACAACTGGTATGATCCGGATGTGAATACATTTGGGGGGGATGCTTCTCGCAGAGGAGTCGATTTGGCTTCGTATCCAAGTGCACGTACATTCAATCTGGGTCTCCAGCTAACCTTTTAAATTTTAATCATATGAACAATAAAATCATACGCTATCTTGTTGCAGTAAGTTTACTGGCCTTATCAGCATGCTCTCTGGATGAGGAGACGTTTACCTTTGTTGCCGGCGAGGATGTGGCTGCTGCCGGTGGATATGACCAACTGGTCACCGGGGCATATGTGACGCTGTCTTTTCCCTTCGAATGGGGAAATTATGCCAACTTATCGAATTTCGATACCGATTATCAAACGGGACCAACTTGGGCTTTTGGAGAGATCGGAGCTGGTAACTTTTATGATTCCGGATCCGTAAATAACTTCTACAAATACTATTGTCAATCGGTCCATCGGGCCAACTATCATTATTATCTGGTTGGCTTAATCAATAATATTCCGGAAAAAACGAAGAAGAATGCGCTGGGGGAACTCCGTTTTTTAAAGGCTTGGGCGCAATTCCAACTGGTGCAATTTTACGGTGAGATTCCTCTGTTTACATCTTCCATTTCAGAAGGAAACATACCCGAACTGCCTCGTTCACCGATAAAAGAGGTGTATGAGCATATTATTGAGACGTTAAAAGAGGCTGAGTCCTTATTACTGCCGCGTACCGATTCGGAATATCAAAAAGGGCATGTCTGCCGGGGCACCGCAAAAGCCCTTCTGGCAAAAGTGTATGCCACGATCGGTTCGGCTTCTATGAAAAGCGGAGAGATTACGGTCAAAGGAGGGCCGGGAACGGTTACGAATCCCGATGGTACCAAATCGCGGTTAATGCCCAAGTCTATCATCCATGAGAAAAAACAGGTGGCGGGTTTTGAGGCGTTCGATTCAAAGGAGTATTATCGTTTGGCCAGAGAGAAAGCATGGGAAGTAATCAATGAAGGTGAATTTCAATTGGCTAACAGTCAGGAGGAATTATGGAGTCCCTCCTATAAGAACGGCCCGGAATTTCAATTTTGTCTCCAGACAATTGACAATGAAGGAACGTTGTATTACAACTATTTAACCAGTGATTATTGGGGATATCCTAAAGAAACCGACCATAATCTCTGGACCGGAGGGTATTATGTGCAAAGAGATCATTGGCTTCAGATGTTTGATGATTGGGAGGATGAGCGTATTACATGGGGCATCAAGCATCGCGTCCCGATTTCGTTTAATCAGGGAACGGGTAAGATGATTTATTGCTTTTATCCTGAACGTGACAGTGTCTATGTCAGAAAAGGGGAAAAAGGATATGATCCGACGGATATCATCCGGTACGATGCGCATCTGTATGGTGCAAAGTTAAGAAAATTCACTGCTGTAACCTCTCCAATAGACGGGAACCGGGCAGACTTTAATTGGCCCTATATGCGGTATGCCGAAACGCTCCTGCTATTTGCCGAGGCGGATAATGAAGTGAACAACGGGCCTTCGGCCGAGGCCCTGGCTGTGGTCAGTAAGCTGAATGCGCGCAACAAGAGTACGACGGCGATTGAAAGAAACACCCGACAACCTTTTACACAGGAATCTTTTCGTTCCTATATTTTGGAGGAGCGGGCAAAAGAATTAGCGGAAGAAGGATGTAGGAGGACGGATTTATTACGTTGGGGAATCTATTTGCAAGTGATGAATGCAATAGGGACGACTGATGAAAATGGAGTCATTAAAAGAAGAGAACAAAAACACCTGTTGTTTCCTCTTCCCCCGAATGAAGTAAATGCCAACCCGTATATCGAAACCAATAATCCCGGATGGTAATTCGTCCGATCATAAAAAATAAACTGATTGAGATATGAAAAGCATGAAGTATTATAAATTTTTGTTGTTGCTTGGATGCGTGATCCCAAGTCTGTTATTGTGTTCCTGTGATGACGATAACGATAGTGTCAATCCTATCGTGCTGTCGAAGGTCACCACGATCGGTGATCTGGATGTTCCGATTCAGGAAGCTGCTCTCGGCGATTTTATTGCCGTTCATGGTACGGGATTGGATATGCGCAATATTGACTCCATCTTCGTGAATGATGTCAGGGTCGAACTGAGTGAAGTCTATACGGAAAATGATATTGTTTACTTAAAAATACCCGTTAAGCTGCCGTCTGCGGAGACCAATAAAATCTATTTTTACAACAAGTTGGGGGTAAACGAGATTCCTTTTCAAACAAACGCGCCCGATCTGAAATTGGAGCGTATGTTTAACGAATATACCCGACCGGGTGATACCCTCATGATTTATGGCGATTTTTTTACGCTGTATGAGATTGATTCATTGAATGGTGTTGTTGATTTTGACGGGAAAATATCCAAAGTAATCTCATCAGGCAATAATTATTTGACC
>JAQVWR010000066.1:7680-10046 GCA_028709605.1 Proteiniphilum sp. | reverse complement strand
ATCAACAACATCGTGGACATCACCAACTATGTGCTGTATGAGACGGGCCACCCCCTGCATGCGTTCGATGCGGCTTATATCACAGGCGGAGAGGTGGTGGTGCGCACCCTGCCCGACAAAACAAAATTCGTGACGCTCGATGAGCAGGAGCGGGTCCTGAGCGACCGCGACCTGATGATCTGCAACAGCGAAGAGGGAATGTGTATTGCCGGGGTTTTTGGCGGACTCCGCTCCGGTGTCACCGGAGAGACACGCGACATCTTCCTCGAGTCGGCCTGCTTCCACCCTACCCGGGTACGGAAGACTGCCCGCCGGCACGGGCTCAACACCGACTCCTCGTTCCGCTTTGAGCGGGGTGCCGACCCGAACAACACGGTCTATGTGCTGAAGCGGGCTGCACTGCTGGTGAAAGAGCTGGCAGGCGGAACCATCACAGGCGAGATACGCGACATCTACCCCACCCCGGTGGAGAGAGCCCGCGTGACCCTCCCCTACAAAAAGGCCTATGCGTTGATCGGGAAAGAGATCCCGGCAGAGACGGTAAAAAGCATCCTCCGCAGCCTGGAGATTGAAATCGAAAAGGAGAACGATGAGGAGCTGACCCTGCGCATCCCCACCTACCGCGTGGATGTGACCCGCGATGTGGATGTAATCGAGGAGCTCCTCCGCATCTACGGATACAACAACGTGGAATTGAGCCATTCACTGAAAGCCAACCTCTCCTTTCAGACAGAGACAGACCGCAAGCACAAGCTCCAGACACTGATCTCGGAGCAGCTCACCGCCGCAGGATTCAGCGAGATCATGAACAACTCGCTCACAAAAAAGAGCTATTACGCATCGCTCACCTCCTACCCCGCCGCACACTGCATCTCACTGGTCAACCCGCTGAGCGGCGACCTGAGTGTGATGCGGCAGACCCTGCTGTTCGGAGGATTAGAGAGCATCGCCTATAACCGCAACCGCAAACAGAACGACCTCCGCTTCTACGAGTTCGGCAACTGCTATCGCTATGATGCGGAGAAGCAACAGCAGGAACAGATCCTGGCGCCCTATGCCGAAGAGACGATGATGGGGCTCTGGCTCTGCGGCAAGCGCACCCGCAAGAACTGGGCCGCCGCGGAAGAGCAGAGCAGCGTCTTCGAGTTGAAAGCTCATCTGGAGAATATCCTGAAGAGACTGGGCATCCACAGGAACGGGATCCGCTACGAAGAACTGCATAACGATCTCTACAGCAAGGGGATGACCGTCCGCACGCAGAGGGAGATACTCGGCAGCTTCGGCATCGTCTCTGCGCAGCTTTGCAAACAGTTCGACATCGACACCGAGGTCTACTCTGCGGAGATGAGCTGGAACAAACTGATGAAGGAGAGCGGCAAACAGGCAGTACGCTTCTCCGAGATCTCCCGCTTCCCGGCCGTGAGCAGAGACCTGGCGCTGCTGATCGACAAGGGCATCACCTTCGCCCAGATCGAACAGATCGCCCGCAGCTCGGAGAAGAAGCTACTGAAGCAGGTAAGCCTCTTCGATGTATACGAAGGGAAAAACCTGCCGGAAGGAAAGAAATCATATGCCGTGAACTTCCTGTTGCAAGATGAAGAGAAGACGCTGAACGACAAGCAGATCGATGCGGCAATGAAAAAGATTCAGCAGAACTTCGAGAAAGAGCTGGGAGCACAGTTACGGTAACCTATACAAAAAAACAAGCCAACAACATACATTATGGGAAGAGCATTTGAATATCGCAAAGCACGTAAATTGAAACGCTGGGGCAATATGGCCCGCGTGTTCACCAAACTGGGAAAAGAGATTACCATCGCCACCAAATCAGGGGGGCCCGATCCCGATACCAATCCGCGTTTGCGTGTACTGATACAGCAGGCAAAAAAAGAAAATATGCCGAAAGAAAACGTGGAACGCGCCATCAAGAAAGCGACAGAAAAAGATGCATCGGACTACAAAGAGATGATCTACGAAGGGTACGGACCGTTCGGTATCGCCATCGTGGTGGAGACCGCCACCGACAATCCTACCCGTACCGTGGCCAACGTGCGCAGCTACTTCAACAAACACGGCGGATCACTGGGAACGACTGGCAGCCTTGAATTTTTGTTCGACCACAAGTGCGTATTTAAAATTGCAGAAAAGGAAGGAATCTCTCTGGAAGAGCTGGAGCTGGAGCTTATAGACTACGGGGTCGATGAAGTGGAAGTGGATGAAGAAGAGATCATCCTGTATGGCGACTTCAAGTCGTATGCCGACATCCAGTCCTACCTCGAGGAGAACGGCTTTGAGATTCATTCCGCCGAGTTCGAACGGTTTCCGAACGACACCAAGGAGCTGAGCGATGAGCAACGCGCCCAGAT
>JAQVWR010000066.1:0-7580 GCA_028709605.1 Proteiniphilum sp. | reverse complement strand
GTGATCACCCGCTCTCCTTCCCCGCTGGTTGGTTTAAAATAATCGGCTGACAGTTTCAGAAACAGGCCGCTGCTCTTTAGAGGATCCACTGCTGCGAAGTAGCCGACACTACCTCCCAGCTTGTAATAATCCTGTTTCAGACAGGCCACATCGGGAATCATAAACTCTGTGATAACGATCGATTCGGGATCGGCTCCTCCGTAGAGGTAGTCACCTTCGCGGTTCTCCTTCCGTACCATATCGGCGCCCAGCACCCAGCGGGAGTTACGTCCTACGGAGAGGTTCACCTTTGCATGGGCACCCAGGTAGAGATCCCGAATCTTCATATGTGACGCCGGCATGATATAGCGGTCATCACTCACGGTGTAAAGGGCATACAGGCCGGCTTTCCAACTGTACTCCTTTTCCGCATTGCGGTAAAAATCATAAGAGAGGCGTACTGCTTCACGCCGATAGGTGGAACGGATGCTGCTGTAAAGGTCAACCCATTGCTGCACTTCGTAGCTGTTGTCCAGCACCTGCACAAACTCAATCCCATCGGTACGGCCGCTCTGCACAGAGAGATCGATCCGGTGCAGGTTCACACCCTCATGGAGCAAGGCGGCATGCGCGGATAGTGCCTGTTCCCGGAGGGTTCCCTCTTTCCGGGGTTTGGTAATGTCTCTCACCGCCTCTTCCACGCGATAGCTGTACCCTCCTTCGGCAAAGAGACGCAGATCGCGGTGCTGATAAGCATACTGCCATCCGGCTCCAACCTTGTTGGCATCGTAAACGAAACTACCCAATGACTGCAAACCGCCGATCACGGCGGCGTAGTGGTTGCCCAGCCCCCGCATCACAAACACATCCTGGTTCACCTGTTGGTCGCTGTTGCTGTGGCCGCGTGTCTCCTGGCTCATGTTCTCATACTCCAGGTTCAGTCCCACACGATGGGATTCGAAGAGGACGGCAATGCCCGGCTTCACGTTGATGGAATAGAGGTAGAGCTCCGAGCGGGGGTCGACCTGCTTGGCACCCGTTTCGGCCGTATAGGCTGCCTGGATACCCAGAAGGTAACGATCGAGGAGCGGCACCGACGACACCCTCATCTGCAGATTGTAATGCTGCTTCTTCCAGTCGCTCAGGTTGGGATCGACCGGGTAATAGGGTACACCCCGGTAGGGATCAAGCATCGCCGTATTGAACCGCGAATGACGGATCGTCTGGTTGTGATAGGCGAAGCGACCCCACGCATAGGCATTGCCCAGCTGCTGCCCCCCTTCGGTTTCCACATTCAGAAAACGCTCTTCTTCGCCCTGCTGCACCCGTTTGAACGTACCGTCGGTCATCTGATAATCTGCCTCAAGTGAGCCGTAGCTCTTCAGGCTGTCGAGCCCTATGCCGGCGCCGTTACTGCTTTCAAACCATGTGGCACGTGCCTTCCCCAGCTCAATAGAGAGGGGAGAGGTGAGCATTCTCTTCTCCTGTGCAGTGGTGAGCTGTATCAGCTGAAGGGCCAAAGCCGTCAGCAACAGCCCTTTGATATATTGTCTGTTTCCTCTGTTCATCATCGTTGTCCTTTATTACTATTTCCAAGTGTTCCAGGAGGGAGCCTGCGCATTGTATCTCCTGATCTGTGGAGGATCCATCACCTCAAAATCATCGGTACTATTGTTGGTATCCTGCAGGATGACCCTCCCGCCGGGACGTGTCTCCTTCACCTTCCTGGCAACGCTTTTCGCCACGTAGGAGCCGTTCACCGTAGCCGCGCCGGCATCCAGCACTGCGGGCATCCGCTTCAGCTCCATCTGGTTGGGGTTCCCCACGTTCTCCAGGGCATCCACCACCGATTCAATGGGGATTCGGTAGCTCTGTACGGTTGAACCCACGGGACTTACCACCTCGGTGGAACTGTTGGGATCGATCGGCTCAGAAGGGACGAACAGCACAAATGCCCCTCCGAAAACAGTGGTTAGCCACTGATTAGTAGGCTTTGGCCAAAAGGCCATTTTCATGTTGATGGCAGGGTTGTCCTGGATCAGAGAAGTGGTCTTGACTAATGTTTCAAACTCGGCACTCAGCAGGTTGACCGGTGCATTGGGATTAAGATTGGCTTTTTTGTGGTCGTCTGCCATCTGGGCGATAAGAATCGACTCTCCCGGTTGCAGGGGGTAATCCCTGTCATCGGGCACCTGCCAGATCTGCAGGGCATAGACATACCGGTCGGCATCCTCTCCCGGCCATACCGGGAGGTTGGCGGTGGCTGTCTGCGGATTGATCAGGGCAATGGCGAGGCCGCGGATATTTTGTTCCCCCTCGCTGTTGTTGTAAATCTCATAAAACTGATCGCGGAAGTAGGATCCGCCGGTGGGGGTACGCGATCCGCTGTAGTAGACCTCCTTGAAGAGCAGTGCCCCCGATTTGGCGGCACCCACATCAACGGTGATCGTTTCCTGATTGTCAACAATCCCCACATTTACCACGTTGCCGTTGTAATTGTAAGTGAACCCGTCCTCGCTCTTCTCCGCACTCACCGTGATGGTGTAGATGCCGGGGATGATGTTGTTGACCGTGACCGGCTCATTGGGTGACATGGTGGTGGTCAGCTCATACCGCTCGGCGAAATTGACCAGTTTGACCTGCAGCTGATCCGGTACCGGCGCTGTTCCGAGGTTGAGATTCACTTCGATGGTGACACTCAGTGGAACCATCTTCTCCGTTCCGGAGACACTCTGGAACTGCTCACAGGAGAGCACCGTCAGCATCAGCGAGAGGAGCAGGAGATATCTGTATTTTTGCTGCTTCATATGATGTTTTTTTCAGATCTCACGTAATTTTCAGGAAAAACAGGCATTCATATTGCATCTTATTTCAACTGCCAGGCAAGTTCAAAACCGAAATAGATGGGGATATTGAGCTGTGTAAATGAACCGGGCGTTCGTTTGCTCTCATAGAGGGGTCTGCTGTTGAAAACATTGTTTGCATAGAACGAAGCTTTCAGGTTCTCTCCGATCTCCTTGGTCAGATGGAAATTGATCAGCAGTACAGGGAAATAGGATTCCGCTATAAAACGGGTAGAGCTCCTGCTTTCAAAGAGATAAACAAACTCGGGATCATCTTTCAGGGAGTTGTCAAAAGGCTTCACCAATCCGTCCTCCCGCGAGATATAGGCCACAAAGGTAGTGTCGTTGCCGTAACGGGTCCAGTACTTGTTCAGCCAGCTCACCTGTGCGGTGGTGGTCAGCACAAATCCGATGGAAGGAATGTTGTGGGTAGCCCGCAGGGAGGTGGTGAAACGCTCTCTCTCATATTTTTCCTTTCCTTTCTCGTAGATGCCGATGTTTCTCTCCAGCTCATTCAGATTCCTCTTGTTGCTGAAGCTGTGGCCGTCGTTCCAGTCGGTGGAACGCATATAGGCACCATTCAGCACGAAGGAGGTACGGATGGCATGGATCCTGCCGAAGTCGAAGTCGAACTCCACGCCTCTGTTGTGCGACCGTCCGTCGTTGGTGGGGGTAGCATAGGAGACAAAAATATTGTGCTGTTCTTTTTCCCGGAGGGTAGGAATCCCACCGGGGTTCTGTGCTGCCTCCTCATAGATGGTGTAATTCAGCAGACGGTAGGAGTCGATGGTGGCAGCCAGGTTGTACCCGTTCTTGAGCTGCTCGTTGTAGGCGGTCACCGAAAAACGCATCCTGTTTACCATCAGGTCAAGACCGATTTCCGCCTTTTGGTTGGCCGCCATCTTCAGCTCCCTGTTCCGGGTATGAAACACTCTTGTGGAAGCCAGGAGCAGTTGCTCATTTTCCGGTACAGAAGTAGCGTTGAGGGTGTTGAAGTGCACCAGGTCAAAGTAAGCATTCTCCGGATAGAGGTAGAGTGCCGTCGGTGCCTTGGCTGTCACCCCATACCCTCCCCTGAGCCACAACTTGCGTGGCACGATATCAAATGAGAGATTGGTGCGGGGCGTGACAATGCTCTTGCTGTTCACCAGGTCGTAACGGAGGCCGGCCTGTGCCAACAGTTCCCTTTCTCCGAGGCTCCAGGTAAGGTTCTCTTCTGCATAGAGCGAGAACTGATTGATAAACGGGATGGAAGAGTATTTCCTGGGACGGGGTGATGAGTTCTCCGAGCTATTACTGCGATTCGGAGGGTTATAGGGATCATACACTTTCCCGTCGCCCAGGTTCCCGTCGCTCCTAAAGTTGGCTCCCAGCAGAATCCGGTTGTTCACCGGCCCCAGCATCTTTGTAAAGGAGGCGTTGAGGTTGGCAAAGATATTCACCTCTTTACCGTAAATATCATACCGGCTGAAGTACTCATTGGGTAGATAGGTGGCAATCAGGTTAGCCTCACCGGCGGGGATATTGGTCAGTTCACGCCCATCGTTGTCATATACTTTCTGTCCGGGGCGGTTGCTCAGGACAGCATCGTCGGTGGTGGACATGGAATAGGCGGCAAAAGCGTTACCCAGCAGCGCCTTCTTAAACGAGTGTTTGTCGCGGTAACTGCCGGAGACCGTGTACTTCACATTGCTCAGCCATCCTTTTCGGATGTTCCAGGTACCGTTGGTGTTGAACCGCAAGCCAATATCACGAGCACCTGTTTCGAGCTGCCCGCGTTCGTCATCGGGGTTTCTCTCCCGCGTATCCTTACCGAGAGAGAAATCGAGGGAAATATTGCCCGACAGTTTGCCGAAACGGTTGGAGTACATTGCCCGGGCAGTTGCTCGCTGGTAGTAGGCATACGACTCCTTTGCATCCGCTACACTGTATGCATAGTCGCCGCTTACATTCAGGTTACCCCGCTCTTTCCCCAGACTCACACCCTTGCTCACGGAGGCCTGATAGATGCTGGGGTCGGTTTTCAGGCGGATGGTGAGTGGCTCCCTGCCCGCCTTTGATTTGATGATCACCGCACCGGAGGTAAGGTCACCATGTTCTACAGAGGGGATACCGCGGATCACCTCCACCGACTCAATGTTGTCTGTAGAGATAGAGCGGATGTCGAGACCGGAGTTGGGTGATGAACCACCGCCCACGGAGCCACCGCCACCGCTAATAGTTGGCGAAAGCGTCTGCAGGTTGGCATTGTTCGACAGGGGGGCTCCGTCGATCACGATGGCGGTTCCCATGCTGTTCATATTGGCGGCATCGGTGGATACCGGCACCCCCTTATTGAGCGGACTGGCTCCCAGGCTGCGGATATTGAAAGTCTTGGCCGAGGAGAGCCCGCTTTCGTAGGAGGTGACGCCTCCCGGTAACAACTGCATGATGTCGCTCAGGGAGCTGGTCTGCAGGTGATCCATTGCCTGACGGGAGATGGTAGATGCGGTAGCCCTGCCTGCTTTGCTCTCCTTCGCAACCACCGTAATCTCCGTCAGCCGGAAGGTACTCTCCTGCATGCGGAAGATCATCTCCGGATGGGTTCCCTCGGGCAACGTAAAGGTGGTATCGATTGATTCCATTCCCAGAAAGTCGATCTTCAGGTTGATCCGTCCCGGCGATAACCGGTCGAAGAAAAACTCACCGCCGCTGTTGGTGGTGGTGGCTGCCCCCTGAGGAAGCACCTGCACGGTGGCAAACACCACCGGCACCGACTGATCATTCTGTTCAATCACCTTTCCTCTCAGGGAAGAAAGAGCATTTTGTGCGGTCAGTTGTTCCACCCCAAGGATCCATAGCCCCAAAAAGGCAGCGGCGGACAACAGGAGTCTCCCTGGTGATATGATTGGATGGAGGATACGATCTCTGCTCATACGGTTTGCACTTTATTTGAAATCATGAGAGGGCCAAATTAATCGGTCAGTCGTCTGACGGTACGTTGCAGTTCATTTTTCACCGCTTCATCCGTCTCAATTGCAGCCTGTCTGCTACAAAAATCGACAATCTCATCCTTTTTCCAGGAACGGGTGTACCAGCCAAATGCTTCGACCAGCAGCAACCTGAGGCTCTGGTCATCCGACTCCTTCATAAACCGGAACAGCGTATCGAGACAGGTTACCTGGTTAGAGTTCCGCAGGGCAGTGATGGTGAACCGTTTGTTACGCGACTCCACCTGCGGGTCAAGCAGCTGCACCATATCCTCTTCTTTGCCCGTAAGAGTTCTCTCCAGACTGGCTCTCTCTGCTTTCATCTGCTCATACCAGACACCGCTCTTGCCATCCAGCTGCCTGTCATAAGCTGCCAGCGCCACCTCTTTCGGATATTGCTCGACTGCCCGCTTGACCTGGAAATCGACCCGCTGGGAGATGCCGGGAGAGAGACGCAGTTGCATGAGATCATCCAGGAGAGCGGGAGATTGGTTCTTGGCAGCATCTATACCGGCAAAGCGTTGCAGTAGCTCGTAGTTGTCATGCAATCCTGATCGGATAGAGGAGACTGTGACCTCACTACCGCTTTGCTGTATCAGTTGATAGGCCATCAGCCGGACAGTAGGACAGGCATCTTCGGTCTGTATCGCATACAGCCGGTCAGGGGTGATCTTCCCCTGTTGGAAAAGAATCTTCATCGCGAGAGCCCTGACCTCCGGGTGATCCTCTTTCATCCTCTTCTTCCAAAAACGAAGATCCTCTCTCCTGTGGGCAATGGCATGGTTAAGGTCATCCCCCTTCTTTCGGGTGCTGGCATACCGATAGGTGGGGTCTCCCATCAGGTGAGACTCAAGGGTGAACTGTTCCTTCGCCCAGTTGCCTACGCTCACACCCAGCTCCAGCAAGCCAATCAGCTGGTTGGACCAGGTATCCTGCAGCGTATTCACGGAATTGGCTTTGACCACAACCGTGTGTCCGGGATTGAAGATGTAGTACCCGCTGATATAATCTTCCAGATGGAACGAACCATTGAAGCAGGCATCCAGCATGACAAACCGGGCTCCCGGACTGAACTCTTCCAGATCGGCAATATGGATATCCATGGCGGCATCGCTCAGGCTGTCCTGCCGCATGATCTCGGGATCAAAAGCATTGGCCACCCACAATTCGGGCACCTTATACTGATCCATGTAATATTGCTTGGAAGCGGTTGTATCTTTTGCACTCCGGATCTTTCCCCGAAAAAACTTACGGGCCATCTCTAACCATCGGTCTGCCATGCTGGCATAGGGACTGGCATTGAGATACTGCGTATCATCTGCTCCATGGTGATGCAGGATAGCCAAATCGAGATCCTCCCGCGAGAGCTCTGACATCAGACGGCCTTTCACCGACTCATCGAAAGAGTGATCGATATAATGGAGGGATCCCTTCCCTTGAGCCAGGACGAAAAACTGACGGGTGAGCGAAAGCCGTTCGTCGGCTCTGGCTACCAGGCTGTTGGAGTTGTATCCCTGTCCCCCGAAATAGGTGATCTGTGAGATCGCACGTGCCGATGCTTTCTCCCTGACCACCTTGTCCAGATAGGCATCGATCAGCTCAAACCGGCTTTTCTCCTTGTATTTGGGCGGTTTGATCCGTGCAGTATAGATCTCGCTCTCCACCGACTGGGCCCCACGCGGAGAGAGACTGTAATAGTGACAGAGAGGCTGCAGGGAATCCTGTCTGAGATACTCGAACTGCAGGTCGAAATCATCATAAAACCGGTCGGAGGGAACGGAAGAACGAT
>JAQVWR010000065.1 GCA_028709605.1 Proteiniphilum sp. | reverse complement strand
CTATGCATTTTTCTAGAATCTTTACATGAAGTATTCACTTGTTATCTCTAATTTACCCGATTAATGCATATATGACTAAAGATTAAAGACGCAAAAAACATTTTACTTATCAATAATAATCTTAAAAAATGACGCAATGAAAATGAAAATTCCAAAAAATCTATGGAAAAGCTTCTCATTCTTTTTGTTATTCTTCTCATTTCTTGAAATCAATGCGCAAAACAAATCCATAACGGGTACTGTTACGGACACCAACAATGAAGCGTTGATTGGGGTAACAATCCAGGTGCAAGGAACAACCAAAGGTACCGTAACCGACTATGACGGAAAATATATGATTCCGGATATTCCCGGAGACGCTAAGATTTTGGTTTCTTATATCGGCATGCAAAGCCAAGTGATAGATGTCAATAACCGATCAGTTATTGACATCGTCCTGAGAGAAGATGCCGAGATGCTGGAGGATGTGGTGGTCGTAGGATACGGTATTCAGAAGAAAGCATCGGTAACGGCAGCCATCTCCAGTGTTGACACCAAAAGTTTAAAGCAAAGTTCATCTGCCAACCTGTCGGCAGCACTTGCCGGACGTCTACCGGGTTTGACAGCCATGCAAACCTCCGGGCAACCAGGTAATGACGTGGTCAATTTGTACCTCCGCGGTGCAGGGACCCTGAACGACGCGTCGCCCTTAATCCTAATCGATGGGGTGCCCAGAAATAACATCAGCAAAATTGACCCCAACGAAATTGAAACAGTAAGTATCCTGAAAGATGCTTCTGCCACAGCGGTATTCGGAGTCCGTGGAGCGAACGGGGTTATCATGATTACCACACGCAGGGGTCAACCTGGCAAGTCGGAACTCAACGTTACGGTTGACCACAGTATGCAAAAATTCCTGGTACAAGCAGACAGGCTTCACTCATGGGAATTTGCTCAACTTCGAAACCAAGCTTACCTGAATGATCATCCAGGTGCTACGGATAATCAACTACCTTTCAATCAATACATGATCGACAAATACGTCAGTGGTGAAGATCCAGTATTCTATCCCGACCGTGATGTGTTTCACGATTACTTTACCGACTGGGCTCCTCAGACGAGGGTAAATGCAAATTTTAATGGGGGTGGCGACCGTTTTAGTTACTTTCTGAATGCCGGATATATAGGCCAAGGGGGTAACTTCAAGACGGAACCAGAGAGTTTCCTTGGATACGATCCCAGCTACAAAATGGATCGTTACAACTTCCGCGGGAATATTGACTACAACATTGCCAGCAATTTGAAGGCGTCTCTTAACATTGCCACCTATCTGGAAAAGATGAATACCCCACAGACCATCGACTTGTTCGGAGGCAGTGTGGCCGGGATGGTGCAGAACATGATTGCCTATACCTGGGCAACCCCGCCGACTGATCCGGGTCCGACCACAGTGGACGGATACGGTGTGCCGCCAAATGAGATCGTGGCGCAATCGGGGCAGGACAGGAACACCTATGGCGAAATCAACCGCCGGGGTTACCGTCAGGAAATGACCAATAACCTGAACTCATCACTGTCGTTGGACTGGGGACTTGATTTTATCACCCAGGGGCTATCAGCAAAAGGAATGATCGCATTCGACAGCCACGCAAGTACCATCATGCAAGGGGTACGCAGTTTAGACACCTATGCCTTTGAAGTAGCCCGCAGTGCAGATGAGACCAGTGGTTACAATGCCATCCGCACCAACCAGGATCCTGCTATTCGATTATCTAAAGATATGTTGACACGGTACTACATGAATCTTCAGACTTCATTGAATTACGCCCGGTCCTTCGGGAACCATAACGTGACGGGAATGTTCCTTTACCAGCGTGACAACTGGGATCAGTATGGTGCAGACCTGCCATACAACGTGGTAGGAATTGTTGGGCGTGCTACCTATAATTACGACAATCGTTATTTGGCTGAATTCAACTACGGATACAACGGTTCTGAACAATTTGCCCCCAACAACCGATTTGGGTCTTTCCCCGCATTCTCGTTTGGATGGATAATCAGCAACGAAAAATTTCTTCGGGATAACAAGACCCTGACCAATCTCAAATTGAGAGCATCCCAGGGATTAACAGGAAACGACAAACTGGGTTCACAACGCTTCCTTTATCAAAGTTTCATCAATATGGGAGGAGGAGTCTTTCCCACATTAGGCAGGGGGCAAAGCGTGATTCAAGGCCGCATGGGTAATGAATCCCTCCAATGGGAAATGGCGAAGAAATCCAACCTGGGTATCGATATGGAATTCCTGCAGAGCCTCTCTTTGACAGTCGACCTCTTTAAGGAAGACCGCAGTAAGATCCTTATTGGAAGGAATACGATACCCCAGCTTCAAGGTGTACCGCTGAGCAACATTCCTAGAGTTAATATCGGAGAAGTGGATAATAAAGGATTTGAAGCGGAACTGACCTATAGAAAAGTCGTAAACAAGGATTTCAATTTCCTGATAAAGGGGAATTACGCGTACAACAAAAATACGGTTGTTTATGCCGATGAGGTGCAATATGGAGAAGACTACGCCTATCGAAACCGTGTCACCGGATTTAGTATCGGTCAACAGTTTGGATATAAAATCGACTACAGCAACGGTAACGGCTATATCAACACCCAGGAAGAACTGGATAATCTACCCGATTATCAGGTAGGAGGAACGCCGCGTTTGGGTGACTTTATGTACGTAGATACCAATGAGGACGGGGTCATCAATGATCGGGATATGGTACCCATCGGCTACCCCACAATTCCGCGTGTAACCTATGCCCTGTCGGGCTCATTGAACTACAAAAAGGTTGACTTTTCGTTTCTCTTGACGGGTGTGGGACAAACACACCGTTATACCAGCGGATGGGGAGCAACAGAGTTTGCCCTGGTGGGCTTCTACAGCGGGTGGCACAAACAGGCATGGACTGCAGAAAGATACGCCAATGGAGAAGAAATCCTGTATCCGGCACTGGGGATGTCAAGCGGTGTAAGTCAGCAACCTAACGATGTCTTTATCATGGACCGCTCTTTCCTGCGCCTTAAAACAGTTGAGATTGGATATACGCTTCCTGAGAAGATACTGAATCCGATGAAAATTGAAAACCTCAGATTCTACATGAACGGGAACAACTTGCTCACGTTCAAAAAAATGCCGATAGACACTGTGGATCCGGAACAATCCGATGCACTGGTGTATCCTTTGACCAGAATGTTTAATTTCGGGCTCAACATCACGTTTTAACTCATAAATATTATAGGACATGAAATTTCAACAGTTTTTAATCATCATATTGGCTTTTGTACTTTCTTTCACCAGTTGTACGGATGTGCTCAATATGGCTCCCGACGGAAACATGCAAATGGATGAGGTGTTGTCTGACCCGGATAAGGTGGAGGCACTTCTGAACAGATGTTACAACAATATCCCCCAGAAAGGGTATTCCTATTGGTTTTTTGAATCGCTTGTAGTCGCAGCCAGTGATGACGGATACACCTCCGATGAAGCACAGGGGGTTCCCACCACCGGCATCTATACCGACAATAACTCCGCCAGCTACCACCACCTCCGGGATGCCCACGATGGTCACGGAGGCAACAATACCGGGTACTGGACGCGCTCTTGGGAACAGATCCGTCTCTGCTCCCAGTTCATTGAACTGATTGATGAGGCAGCAGTGAACAAGGAAACAGACAGAGGACGTTTCAAAGCGGAAGCAAGGGTGCTGAGGGCATTCTTCTATATGGAGCTGGTCAAATGGTTCGGCAAGGTTCCTGTGCTGGAATCTACGATCCCCTTTGATTCTGACTTTTCAACAATGACCCGCTCATCGGTTTACGACGTCGCCAAATTCGTTGCAGCCGATTGTGACGCTGCCCTAGCTGAACCCAATCTGCCTTGGAGAATTGACAACCCCAACGATGCCATGCGTGTCACCAAAGCGTTGGCCCTGGCATTAAAAACAAAAGCCATGTTGTTTGCAGCCAGCCCTTTGCACAACGACGGTGAAAACCATTGGGAAGAAGCCTATACTACCGCAAAAGAAGCGGTTACCCAACTTAAAACAAACGGATACGAGCTTTTTACCAAAACCACACAACCTGCGGTATATGGAAACGGAAATGGGGCGGCATTCCGTCAGCTGGTCACACAGAATGCTGACTACTCCGCAACCCCACGCGACAAGGAAACCATTTTTCAGGTGCGGTCAGGGAGTGTATTCGTGTGGCACATCGGCTATATTGGAAGCAATATGCCTAACACCTACAAAAACGGAACCTCTCCTACGCAGGAGCTGGTCGATGCCTTTGAAACCGTTGACGGGAAACCAGTCCTCGACCTGACAAAACCCTATAACGACGAAAAACACCTGCAACCCAACTACAACTCCGCCAATACACTCTACGATCCCAACAATCCCTATGCAAACCGTGACCCTCGTTTATACGAGACCGTATTACTGAACGGAAGTGTCATGCAATTCGACAGCAAACCGGTGAAGATTGAAACATTTGTCGGTGGAGCGCACCAGGTAAGTTTTGACGTTACCAACAGAAGCGCATCCAGAACAGGATACTACCACAATAAAATGGTTACTCCCGGCGCTAGCGGTAATAATCAGATCAATAATTCCAACTGGAAATATTACCGTTTGGGAGAAACAATACTCGACCTCGCTGAAGCAGCAGCCGAAGCTGGTCATCTGGAAGAAGCCAGGGCGGCGGCAAATGAAGTACGTGCCCGTTCAGGAATGCCCAACCTGCCTGCCGGTCTATCACAACCGGAACTGGTACTGCGCATCCGAAACGAGCGACGCGTGGAACTGGCCTGGGAAGAACAACGTTATTTTGATTTGAGACGTTGGCAGAAACCAGACGGTGATTTGAGTGAGACCTGCAAATGGTTCACAGCTATGGTCATCACGAAAAACGGGGATGGAAATTTCACCTATAAACGGCAGAACATTTCTAATAACCCCAGAGGAGGTTGGCAAAATAGGGACCTGCTACTTCCTTTGCCCTTGAATGAAGCAGCAACCCTTGAATCGGTGACAGGTCAAAAATGGCAAAATCCGGGATGGTAAATTCAATAATTCAGAAAAAAATGAAGAAAACAATACAACTCATTACGCTAGCTCTTATTTGCTTTTTCATGACTGTGCCATTAACAGCACAGGATACAAATAATATTCAAAACCGGGTTGTCAATCAGTATAACCAACCGGTGCAAAATGCCGTGATTGAAACGGAAGACGGAAAATATATTTCAAAAACCGCCATTGACGGGACCTTCAGGTTGCCGAAAGAATATCGGAATGAGAAAATACTGGTATCCGCTGCGGGATATCTGGATTCCCGGATATCCATCGCCCAGCTCCCTGACCAGGAAGATATCTTACTGGCCTTTGACCCCCATAGCATGGGAGGAAAAGTGGATTACGGATATCTTACCCAAAGAAAAGAATCGGTAACCGGGGCTGTCTCTACAGTGTCGGGCGACATCCTGAACAAAACACCCTCAAACGTGCTTTCAGACACTTACGAAGGAAGGCTTCCCGGATTAACGGTGATAAACAACATCGCGGAATTGACTTTCTTTGGATATGGAAATTTTAGCAAATCTATCCGGGGATTCTCTTCTATCAATGGAAATGACCCGCTGGTGATCATTGATGGCGTCATTGCACCTACCCAGTATATCGAATTTATCTCCCCCAAGGAGATCGAAAGCATTACGGTTTTAAAGGATGCGTCCGCAACTGCGGTATACGGCATCCAGGGATCTGCTGGTGTAATCGTGATCACAACCAAAAGGGGGCATGACGGCAACCTGAATGTAGAAGCATATGCCGATCAATCCTTCCAACAGCAAACCCGTAAGCCACTCTTTGTCAATTCTGCGCAATATGCCGCCTTGCGAAATGAAGCAGCTGAGCGGGATGGTCTGGGGCCTCATTCACAATTTAGCCAGGAAGAGATTGACCTTTTCCGTTCAGGCGACGACCCCCGATACCCAAACAACAACTGGTATGACCTCTACATCAAAGATGTGGTAATGAGGCAACGGTTAGGGGTAAACGTCTCGGGAGGTACCGAGAAATTCCGTTATTATTCCAACCTAAGCTTTGTACACCAGGAAGAGCCATTTAAGATTGCGAATGAGCCCAACAGGAAATACGACCCTACGCCTAACGTAAACATTGGCAACTTCCGCACCAATATGGATGTGAAGTTCAACGATTACATTTCCGGATATATGCGATTGACCGGAAATGTGAAACGAGAGATGCTCGCCGGCGGAAATATGGGCTGGAATATCTACAGCCAGATATTTAATCAGCCGCCCACCATGTATGGTCCTCTCTCTCCCATCAATGAAGAGAATCCCGATTTGAGTGAACAGATAGTGACAGTTGACGGAATGGATAATCCCGTCTATGGGATGCTCAACCGCTCCGGTTACCGGACTGTGATCGAAACCAACATCATGGCACAAACCGGACTGAAATTAGACCTTGATTTTCTCACCAAAGGATTATCGGTAAGCGGTGGTATGGCCTACCAGACATACGTCCGAAACGAAACCGGAACAAACCAGAGTTACAAAAGGCTGATACGGGAAAACGATTTCACCACATTGTCCAATTTTGTACCTTACAAGACATTCGAAAACACCCCGCTGAGTTACAACAAATCCTCCGTTTTCTTTTATTACCTAAACTTCAAGGGGAGTGTTGATTACAGCCGCCGCTTCGGGGAACACTCCATTGCTGCCTCCGCGCACACCTACTACCTGAGACAGGAAAAGGAAGCAACCGGATCCTCTAACAGTGTTCTACCTTACAAGCGTCAAAATTTCGGACTCTCCGTCCTTTATGGATATAAAGATCGTTATTACCTGAAGGGGGACATGGGCTACTCCGGTTCAGAACAGTTTCACCCGGATAACCGCTACACCATGACACCGGCAATATCCGGTGCGTGGATCGCCTCGAGTGAAGATTTCTTTTCTTCTGATTTCATCTCTCTATTAAAGTTAAGGGCATCCTATGGAATCAGCGGAAGTGACCAACTTGGCGGATCCCGGTTTCTTTACCTGGACAACATCCGATCAGACGGCTCTGAGCTGGAAAGAGGAAATCCAAGCCTAGAAGCAGAAAAAATCAAAAAAACGAACCTCGGAATCAACCTGGGTCTGCTCAATAAGTTTACGGTTGATGTGGATTACTTTACAGACCACGTAAACAACATGTTGATCAACAGCAGCACCAAGATCCCAGATTATCAGGGAATTCCACTCGGATATTTCCCAAAACTGAATGGCGGTGAAATGGAGAACAAAGGTTTTGAACTCTCAATCGGTTATAACACACACCTCTCCAAGGATTTTTCACTCTTCGCCCAAGCAAATTTCATGCAGGCTATCAACAAAGTAATCAACATCAATGAGGCACCGCTGGGTAACGATTACGCTTATCCTTTGCGTACCGAAGGGTACTCCCTGGGACAGCTTTGGGGCTATGAGATTGACCGTAGCAACGGAAACGGGATGTTTAACAGTGCAGAGGAACTGGCTGCGTCCAGTCTCACCTATTCTTTTGGCACCCCGCGTGTGGGAGACTTCATTTATAAGGATCTCAACAGCGACGGCATCATTGATGAAAAAGACAAAGCACCACTTGGCCACAGTAAGATGCCCCAGCAGGAGTTCAGCCTGGTGGGTGGTTTTCAGTGGAAGAACTGGGAGTTCTCCTTCCTGCTTCATGGTGTAAACAAGAGTTCGCAATTTCTGAGTGGTATAGGCGCTTACGAGAATCAGGGAAAAGGAATTTTCACCGACATGCATTTACAAGCATGGACTCCTGAACGATACGCTTCCGGTGAAGAGATCACCTTCCCTGCCCTATCACTTTCGCCCTCCACAAACCATGTAGCCAATGATTTCTTTTTAAGCGATCGCTCCTACTTGCGTTTGCGGAATGTGGAACTGGCTTACAATCTTCCACAACAGCTATCGAAAAAAATCAAGGCCGAAAACATCAGGGTGGCATTGAACGTACAGAATTTATTAACACTCGACAATATGAACTCGAAATACATTGATCCGGAAATTGGAAGCATGAATACGTTCCAACCCTACAGAGTTTTCAATATTGGAATCAGTGCAAACTTCTAACAATTTAGATCATGAAGAAAAGAATCATCAAGTTATTTTTTACTGCGCTTACCCTCCTTGTCATTCAATCCTGCGTTGATCTTGATTTGCCATCCGACGGGAGATTAACGCTCAAAGATATGTTCAGCAGCTATCAGAGAACAAGAAACTACTATAATTCCTGTAAGGCTTATTTTCCGCAGGTAGGCTTTATGTATCAGGGACAACAGACTCCGCTGGCCTCTTTCAGTGATGAAGCCCATGATGCCAGTGATGGAGTGAACGGTGCCGTAAATGACTGGTACAATAACCGTACATCTTCATCGAACAATCCTGTGGCAGGGAGCTACTCCTGGGCGCATTATTTTCAGGGTATCAGGAAATGTAATACGTTTCTGGCCAGCATCAACGATCCGGGACTGGCAACGGCCGTCATCGATGAGGACGAAAAAAACGGATGGATCGGAGAAGTTCTCGTTTTAAGGGCATTCTACTACTTGCAACTGATAAAGCGATACGGAGGCGTTCCTATTATTGACACCCCGTATGAAGTAACCCACGACTTCTCACAGGACAAACGGGCCTCATTCGAGGAGTGTGTGGATTTCATCCTTGCAGATTGCGATGCAGCCCTTGCGATTCCCGAAAGTGGAAAATCAGACATAGGATTCAGGTGGGACATCAACGACAATGAAAGAGGGGTGATTACACGTGCCTTTGCACACGCCGTCAGATCTCAGGCTGCACTCTATGCCGCCAGCCCCTTGTGGAAGACTGCTGAAAGCAAATACGACTGGGCAAAAGCAACCGAAATCACCAAAGAAGCATTGGACCAATGCCTGGCCCACGGGTTTGAATTGTTCACCACCAAACCGGCTGCAGACATCGCGCAGAATGCATACGCCTATTATTTCATTCTCCGTTCGGATCCGAGCCGCTCCGTGGATAAGGAGACCATCTTTGAGACTACCAGCGCCCGCTCCAACGTATGGCGATTAGCAGGAACACCTATCACAGAAGGGGCAGAAAAAGCAGGGGCAGGACCTTCACAGGAATTGGTAGATGCGTACGGAATGCAAGCCACGGGTGAGATGCCGGTGCTGGGATACAGTGACCCGCAACACCTTCAACCCATCATCAATACAACTTCAGGATACGATCCGGCTAATCCTTACGAAGGAAGGGATCCGCGCTTCTATGCATCCATCTATTATAACAATGCTCCGCGGTCGCTCTCTACGGGGAACGTCGAAAAGGAGCTTTACCCTTTGGAATTGAACGAAGGGGTGAAAAACAACGTGACCATAGCCCGGCAAGGCGCTGAGATTACCCTGTCAACTACCGGAAGTGATCCCTGGATTCATACAAACCCCATCGGACGAAAATTGGCGGGAGCAGAAAAAAGGGTGATCAGCTTTGAATATAAGAGCAACAAAAGCGTAACCAACGTTGAATTCTTCTTTTGTGTGGCCGGTGGTCCGCAGGGAGGAGTTTCAACAGGTGAGAATATTCGCATTGAAGAGGCCTCTGAATGGAAACGTTTTGAATATGACTTAAGTGATGCCATTGCCAGATGGGGCTTTGGAGTCAATGCAAACGGAGGAGCGCAACCCGAGAATCATTTCTTGCGTTTTGACCTGACTGGCGGTGCCGGTTATGAAATCAGCATCAGAAATTTCCGGATAGAGGGATTCACCCCGCCACCTACACCCATTCCGGTGGAAACTTTCGTCGGTGGAAACAGCGGTATCTCCGACAACATCACCGAAACAAGGTATACTCGTACGGGCTACTACCTGAGGAAGTTCAACAATTACAAGTCCAACGTCAATGTAGATGGAGACGGCTTTATGAAGGTATTCCGGCTTGCAGAACTCTACCTGAATTTTGCTGAAGCAGCCGC
>JAQVWR010000064.1 GCA_028709605.1 Proteiniphilum sp. | reverse complement strand
AAAGCTATCGTGAGCCCATTTCGCCCACTCAGCTTCAAAACCGATGTCTCGGCATTATCCGTCACCTGCCACAGCATACTTGCAGGGAATCCTGCTTTCTGCGCCTCATGATGCACGGACATTCATCAGCTTGCCATGCGCAAGCTTGCTCTCAACGTACGCAGTCTTTTTAATCTGTTGGTACGATAAGAAACAGACCCGTTTGAGATATTTTGTTCCAGATACTTGATCTGTCCCAAAATTTCTTCTTTCGTTAGGTTTCTGATTGTCATCATTTCTCCTTGCTTTAAAAAGTTATGATTCATCGGCAACCGTCTGTATAAGAAGCCATTCATAATGTAATTGATAACCTAAAATGATTTCAAATAACTCGCTTGCCATTTAAATCAGTACAAAGATACCACAAAAAAGATGTTATACAACATATTTTTGATTGATTTTTTCTATCAGAGATTGATAAGCGCTATAACAACCGCAACAGCCGCCCGACTTGTCGTCAAACGGCTGTTATGCGGAAGCGACGAGATTCGAACTCGTGGTACAGTTACCCGTACGGCAGTTTAGCAAACTGCTGGTTTCAGCCACTCACCCACACTTCCCTGCTGTATTCCCGGAAATTCGGGTGCAAATATACAAGTTTGTTTTTAACTTGTCAAAGAAAAAACGATCTTTTCCATGGAATCTTCCTACTTTTGTGCCGATTTCTCCTCCCTTATGATGCAAGAAATGGAACAAGTAAACAAGAAGAAAACGAACCGGCTCCTCCTTTGGGTGGCTGCTGTGTCGCTACTGCTTATCCTTTTGGTGGGGATTTATGCAGATCGTCTGATCTATCAGCCATTTTCACCGGGCGACACAGTGTATATCTACATCGATGAAAAGAGGAACTATGAAGAGGTGATAGACCAGCTACAGAAAAAGGCAGCCCTCCCTTCCGAAAAAATATTCCGTCTGCTGGCAAAGCACATGCACTATCCGGACAGGGTGAAAAGCGGCAGGTATGCCATCAGACACGGCATGACCATGCCCGATGTGATCCGTCTGTTGCGCTCGGGGAAGCAGACACCGGTGAACCTCACCTTCAACAACCTGCGCACCCGAGAGAACCTGGCGGGACGCCTCTCCCAACAGCTCATGCTCGACAGCCTGACGCTGCTGCATGCCCTCCGCGACCCTTCGCTGGCAGAGAGACAGGGATTCAACGAAGAGACATTGATTGCCATGTTTATCCCGAACACCTACGAAGTATATTGGGATACGGGAGTGGAACAACTGATGAAACGCATGAAAAAGGAATATGATGTCTTCTGGAACGACGTACGCAGAAAAAAAGCACAGGAAACAGGACTCACTCCCACGGAGGTCTCCATCCTGGCATCGATCGTGGAGGAAGAAGCAACCTATGCCGATGAGTACCCCATAGTGGCGGGGCTCTACCTGAATCGCCTTAAAAGAGGAATGCGCCTGGAAGCCGACCCCACGGTCAAGTTTGCCGTAGGCGACTGTTCACTGCAGCGGATTCTTTTCAAACACCTGGAGGTGGAATCGCCCTACAACACCTATCGTAACAACGGATTGCCTCCCGGGCCCATCCGGATCCCTTCCATTGCCGCCATTGATGCGGCTTTGTCGCCGCAACAGCACCACTATCTGTTTATGTGTGCAAAGGATGACCTGTCAGGCCGCCACAATTTTGCCGTCACGCATGCCGAACATACACGCAATGCCGCACGCTATCAGAGAGCGCTCAACCGGCGAGGCATTTATTAATTGAAGTTTCGCATCTGTCCTTTCATGTATATACCACTACAGCGGAGACATTTAGATGGTTTGCGGAATACCTGTCGCTCGAAATCAGCGTTAAAAAAAGTATGGTTCATCTTGTTCAGCCGGAAGGTCACCGTCTTTCTTTCAACAAGCGCTGCTGCACGCATTCCTTGTCCTTACGGATCTGCTCTGCCAACTGATCCATTGAATCAAACTTCCGATCGGGCCGGATAAAATCGATAAACTCCACTTTAAGAAACTGATTGTACAGGTCAGCATTCAAATCGAAAATATTAACCTCCACGCTAATCCCGGAATCATGGTGCACCGTGGGCCGCGTGCCGATATAAAGCATTCCCTCGTAGAGCCTGTCCTGCAAATGTACCCACACGGCATAGACCCCCAATGCCGGCACCACTTTGTAACGCTCCCATGAACGGATATTGGCCGTCGGGAAGCCAATGGTACGCCCTACCCGGTACCCCTCCACGATCTTGCCCGAGAGAGTATAGTGATAGGACAACAGGCTATTTGCCCTGACCACATCACCTTCTTTCAAAAGCTTGCGGATCCGGGTGGAACTCACACGCTCCCCGTTTGCCTGCCACTCTGCCGCCTTGATCACCTGCATGCCGATCTCCTGTCCGTAGCGGGCATACTCGGCAAACCCCTCCTCGCGATGATGACCGAAACGATGGTCATACCCCACCAAAAGCGTACCAACCCTCAATTGCTCTTGCAGCACCTGCTGCATAAAATCCCTGGCTGAAAGGCGTGACAGGGCGGAGGTAAAAGGCAACGTGATGCAATAATCCACTCCGGTGGCAGCCAGCTGCTCCAGCTTCTCTTCATAGCCGCACAGGAGTGCCGGTTGATAATCGGCCTGTAACACCTTGCGCGGATGCACCGGAAAAGTGACGACTGCCGAGGGAAGGTGCTGCCGCGCGGCCTCTTCTTTTACCTGTCTGATCAGATAACGGTGACCGGTGTGGACGCCGTCAAAAAAACCGACAGTGGCCACAAACCACTGCCCCGACACGCCATGATTGTTCGATAGATCAATATGTTCCAAAATAATGCGATTGTTTTCAGGAGTCTCCTCTCTTGTTTCCGAATGATAATAACGCCTGATCTGACGGTTTGGTTTTCCCGATGCAGACAAAAGAGCGTACGCGAGCCACCCGCCACGGCCGGACAGCTGCACAAGAAAATTATGCCTTTTTGCTGGTAAAGATACAAATATTCAATATCTTTGCGAAGAAAGAGCGACAGAACAACAAAGATCAACTGATAAATCTAAAACAAATGTCTAAAATTAATTTACTGATTGTGATCGGAATGATTACCGCATTGACCGCCTGTAGCGGCGGAAAGAAGCAGAACACGCTCACCCCTCAAGAGATTGCCGACGGATGGGAACTATTGTTCGACGGGACCACCCTGAACGGCTGGCGTGACTACAACGGAGAGAAGCTGACCGCCCCGTGGTTTGCCGAAGAAGGCATGATCCAGGCCAAGGGAGCAGGAGCCGATGAACATGGGTACATCGTAACCGATAAGATCTATGAGAACTTCGAACTGGTATGGGACTGGAAAATTGCCGATGGCGGCAACAGCGGCATGCTGTACCATGTGGTGGAAAATCCGAAGTTCAACGTCCCCTATGTAACAGGACCTGAATATCAACTCATTGACGAGCTCAACTTCCCGGATCCGCTGGAGGACTGGCAGAAAACGGCAGCCGACTACGCCATGCACACCACCGACCCGGCCAAGACCCATATCAAACCGGCGGGGGAATGGAACACCTCAAAGATTGTCTTTGACAACGGACATGTGGAGCACTGGCTCAACGGCGAGAAAGTAGTGGAATTTGAAGCATGGAATGACGACTGGTTTGCCCGCAAGCAGAGCGGCAAGTGGGGGAATGCACCCGAATACGGACTCGCCCGAAAAGGGGTGATCTGCCTGCAGGATCATGGCTCGGCCGCCTGGTTCCGTAACATTAAAATCAAAGAGCTGCCCCGTAAAGAACAAGCGGTTACACTCTTCAACGGCACCGATCTGACCGGCTGGGAGATCTACGGAACCGAGAAATGGTATGTCGATAACGGGGAACTGGTATGTGAAAGCGGCCCCGACAAACAATACGGGTACCTTGCCACCCGCGCCTACTACGATGATTTTGACCTGACGCTCGAGTTCAAACAGGAAGCTGACGGCAATTCCGGAGTCTTCATCCGCTCATTCATCGAACCGGTGGCCACAGTCAACGGATGGCAAGTAGAGGTAGCACCGAAAGGCAATGACACCGGCGGCATCTATGAATCATACGGCCGCGGATGGTTGGTACAGATCCCCGACGAGAAAGAAGGAATCCTCAGGGAAGGCGAATGGAACACGTTGCGGATCATGGTCAAAGGAGACAACGTGAAAACTTCCCTCAATGGAGAAGAGATGGCTGATCTGACCGACGAAAAAATCGGCAAGGCCCAGGGTCGCATTGCCCTGCAGATCCATGACGGCGGGGGCATCAAAGTACGCTGGAGAAACCTGAAACTACAGACACTCTAACCCTTCTCTTCCGCACTCTGTGCTGCAGAATCGTTACCGTAAACCCTGCCTCCCACAAGAGGCAGGGTTTCTCTTGGATACACCTTCCGGCTTCATGGCACTGTTTTTGCAGTGATGAATGGAGAACAAAGAAAGATTGGATCAGAATGTTCCGCCTTACAAAAAACAATCTATCTTTGCATCATCAACATACTTACCATATAGAATGATCAAAACAAACGAACTGGTTCAAAGCATCATTGAAGGAATTCAGGAGAAAAAAGGAAAGAATATCAGTGCCATCCAGCTGCAAAGTATCGCCGGCGCCATCTGCGATTATTTCGTGATCTGCGAGGGAAATACACCCACACAGGTATCAGCACTGGCCGATTCCGTGGAGGAGATGGTCCGGAAAAAGACGCAGGAAAAGCCGATCCGCATCCACGGACAACAAAAAGCGGAGTGGATCGGAATCGATTACGGCACAGTGATCGTCCATATTTTCCTTCCTGAGCTTCGCTCATTCTACAACATTGACAACCTGTGGGAAGATGCAAAGACAGAACGCTTTCCATCGCTATTATAAAACTAATTTCTTACATATTTGTTACTATTTATCCGGACCACGCGCAATAGAACAACAGCTCCGCCGGTAACACCCTAACGCGTTAAAGAGGCATTCACAAATGAACAATCCAGACAGTAAAAAAGATAAACAACCCACGTTGCGACCGAAGATGGGCGGCACCAGCCCCAAAAATCCGATCAATCCCTACTGGATCTATGCCATCGCGCTGGCCATCCTGATGGGCATGTGGTTTTTCGGTCAGGACACCTCCGTGAAAGAGGTGACATGGTCCGATTTCCAGCAGTATGTCAGGGACAACCGGGTGAAAAGCATCGTTGTCTACAGCAACAAGGGAACAGCCGAGGCAACGGTGCGCGAAGAGTCGGTGAGCCATATCTTCGGGAATGATGCCGGCAAGGCAGGACGTACACCGGTGATCCGGGTGAAAGGGGCATCGGCCGATGCTATTGCCGAGTTTATCGACACCGTTAAAACGGAACAAAACTACGACATAGGAGTACGCTTCGACACCACCTCCGAGATATGGGGGATCCTGGCCACCTTTGCTCCTTTCCTGCTCCTCATCATCTTCTGGATCTGGATGATGCGCCGGATGCAGGGAGGTGCCGGCGCCGGCGCCGGCGGGGTTTTCAGCGTGGGCAAGTCGAAGGCGCAGCTGTTCGACAAAGATTCCGAACAAAAGGTCACCTTCAGGGATGTGGCAGGTCTCTCCGAGGCAAAAGAGGAGGTGCAGGAGATCGTTGAGTTCCTGAAGAACCCGGGAAACTACACCAACCTGGGAGGTAAGATCCCAAAAGGAGCCCTGCTGGTAGGCCCTCCGGGAACGGGAAAGACCCTGTTGGCCAAAGCAGTGGCCGGTGAGGCCAATGTGCCCTTTTTCTCCATCTCGGGATCCGACTTCGTGGAGATGTTCGTGGGAGTAGGCGCTTCGCGCGTGCGCGACCTGTTCCGGCAAGCAAAGGAAAAAGCACCCTGTATTGTCTTTATCGACGAGATTGATGCCGTTGGACGTGCCCGCGGCAAGAACACCAACTTCGGCTCAAACGATGAACGGGAGAATACGCTGAATCAGCTGCTCACCGAGATGGACGGCTTCGGCTCAAACAGCGGGGTCATCATCCTGGCTGCCACCAACCGTGCGGATGTGCTGGACAAGGCACTGTTGCGCGCCGGACGGTTCGACCGCCAGATCTATGTGGAACTACCTGATCTGAACGATCGTAGAGAGATCTTCAAAGTGCACCTGAGACCGATCAAGATCGATGAGTCGATCAACATCGATTTCCTGGCACGCCAGACTCCCGGCTTCTCCGGCGCCGACATTGCCAATGTCTGCAACGAGTCGGCACTCATTGCCGCTCGCAGGAAAAAGAAGTTTGTACAAAAAGATGACTTTATGAACGCCGTGGACCGCATTGTGGGAGGACTGGAGAAAAAAAACAAGATCATCACGCAACAGGAGAAGAAGTCGATTGCCATCCACGAAGCAGGGCACGCCACGCTGAGCTGGTTTCTGGAACATGCCAACCCGTTGGTGAAGGTAACCATTGTCCCACGCGGAAAAGCGCTGGGAGCTGCCTGGTATCTGCCCGAGGAGCGGCAGATCACCACCAAGGAACAAATGCTCGATGAGATGTGTGCCCTGTTGGGGGGACGTGCCGCGGAAGAGCTCTTTATCGGGCAGATCTCCTCGGGCGCCATGAACGACTTGGAGCGAGTCACCAAGCAGGCCTATGCGATGATCACCTATATGGGGATGAGCGAGAAACTGCCCAACCTGAGTTACTATGATTCAACCGGTCAGGAATATACCTTCTCCAAACCCTATAGCGATGAGACCGCTCAACTGATCGATGCTGAGGTGAAAGTGATGATCGCCCAGCAATATGAACGGGCAAAGCAGATCCTCACCGACCGGGCGGCCGGTCACAGTCAGCTGGCCGGAATCCTGCTGGAGAGAGAGATCATCTATGCTGACGATCTGGAACATATCTTCGGCAAGCGGCAGTGGGTCTCCCGTTCACAGGAGATTCTCGAAAACAAGCGGGAGGAGCCGGCAGATGAACCGATCCACACCGGGCTGCCAGGCGAGGATGGCTCCATTGTTGCGGAGGATCGCCCTTCATCCGGGGAATCGGACACCCGGGAGATCAATAAAGATTACCCTCAATAGAAAAAAACGATATGCCTGTCTGTCGGCATGGAAAAGCCTGAATATCAATATTCAGGCTTTTCTGATGGCGATCCCGCCGGTTCTGATCCGGAATCCGCCTCTATCCGAACGAACAAATTCTTCTTTTTCTCCGTTATACCATCGAACAAACATGCAACAGAAATGAAAGCCATACATACCTTTCTCTTCAGCGGTTTGACCGCACTGACTTTGCTCGGATGCAATCAGTCACATGCAAATAACAATGACAAACAACCTAAAAACAGTGTACATATGAAATTTGAAAAAGTAGCATTACCTTATGCAACCGATGCCCTGGAGCCGGTTATCAGCAAACAGACCGTAGAACTGCATTACGGTAAGCACCACCAAGCCTATGTGGATAACCTGAACAGGCTGATCGTGGGAACGAAATTTGAAAACGCCGATCTGGAAACGATCGTGAAGGAGAGCGACGGCGCCATCTTCAACAATGCGGGCCAGACGCTGAACCATAACATCTATTTCACCTCCTTCAAGAAAAACGGTGGCGGCGAGCCCAAAGGGAAGCTGGCGAAAGCAATCAATGAGCAGTTCGGCTCTTTCGACAAATTTCAGGAAGAGTTTACCGCCGCTGGTGTATCCTTGTTCGGCTCCGGATGGGTATGGCTGGCAAAGAACAACAGCGGAAAGCTCTCCATTCTGAAGGAAAGCAACGCCGGCAACCCGCTCACCAGCGGCCTGACGCCGATCCTCGGCTTCGACGTGTGGGAACACTCCTACTATCTGGATTACCAGAACCGTCGCGCCGATCATCTGAAGAAACTCTGGGAGATCATCGACTGGGAGGTGGTCAGCGCCCGTTACTGATCAGACAAGCCGGCATCGGTATCATTATCATCCGGGGACTCCTCCTCCGGCTCAAACCCGAGAGAGGCCACATCCAGCTTACGATGCACCAATGTCTCGCGGGAAGCAGCCACAGGGATGAATTCATCCGAATTGAGCTCTCTCCAGAGGATATCCTTTAAGGCCGAAATACCCAAACCGGTAATGGATGAAATAAAGACATAAGGCAAATCAGGCAAATCGCGAGAGATCTCCTGCATCAGCTCCTCATCGAGCAGGTCCGACTTGGAGAGGGCCAACACATGCCTTTTGTCAAGCAGTTCGGGATTGTATTGTGTCAGTTCATTCAACAGGATTGCATACTCCTTGCTGACGGAGTCGACGTCGGCCGAGATCACAAAGAGCAACAGAGAGTTGCGCTCAATATGTCGCAGGAAGCGCAATCCCAGTCCCTTTCCCTCACAGGCTCCCTCAATGATCCCCGGGATGTCGGCCATCACGAACGACTTTCCATCCCTATAGCTGACAATACCCAGATTGGGTTCCAGGGTGGTAAAGGGATAGTTGGCTATCTTCGGTTTGGCCTCCGAGACAACGGAGAGCAGGGTCGACTTGCCGGCATTGGGAAAACCTACCAACCCCACATCGGCCAGCATCTTCAACTCCAGTACCACCCAGCGCTCTTCATAGGGTTCCCCCGGCTGGGCATAGCGAGGTGCCTGATTGGTAGCTGTCTTGAAATGCTGGTTGCCCTGTCCGCCGCGCCCCCCCTGGAGCAACACCGCCTCCTGCCCGTGATCGGTGATATCGCACAGGTATTCGCCGGTATGGGCATCGTAGGCCACCGTGCCGCAGGGCACTTCGATCACCCTGTTCTCCCCTTTCTTGCCGGAGCGCTGTGCCTTGGAGCCGTTCTCCCCATGTTCGGCGAAGATATGTCGCTGGTAACGAAGGTGGAGCAGTGTCCAGTAGTTGCGGTTGCCGCGCAGGATAATGCTCCCGCCGTCGCCGCCATCGCCGCCATCGGGCCCTCCCTTGGGAATATACTTCTCTCTTCTGAAATGGGCGGAGCCGCGTCCACCCTTGCCCGAACGACAGAAGATCTTGACGTAATCTACAAAATTGTTTTCAGCCATTATGATGTGGTTAACGGATCGATCTCTTTCGCAATGGCACCAAATATTTCCTGAATGGAGCCTACCCCTCTGATCTCTTTCAGAACTCCCTGTTCCTGGTAGAAATCCTTCAGCGGAGCCGTCTGACGGCCATACACTTTCAGTCTTGACTCAATGGTCTGCCGGTTGTCGTCGGCCCTGCCGGAGATCTCTCCTCTTTTGAGCAACCGGTCTACCAGCTCCTCTTCTTCCACCTCCAGACTGAGCACCGCCATGACCTTCTCTCCGTGGCGGCCCAGCATCCGGTTCAAAGCCTCTCCCTGAGGCACGGTACGGGGAAAGCCGTCAAAAATGAAACCCTTCGCATCTTTCTGTTTCGCAATCAGGGACTCCAGCATCTCGATCACCACAGCATCAGGAACCAGCGCTCCCTTCGACATGTAGGAGTCGGCCAGTTGACCCAGCCCGGTGCCGGTGGCAATCTCTTCCCGTAACATCTCTCCGGTGGATATGTGTTGCAGTCCGTACTTCTCAGCCAGTTTCTCACTTTGTGTTCCCTTTCCCGATCCGGGAGCACCAAAAATCACAATATTCAACATACTTTTCAACAATAATTAAGTTGCAAAGATACACTTTTTCATCCGTTTCACTTTCATTCTGATGCCATTATTCCTTTTGCGCTTGTTTTAATTTCTTAAAATGCCTCAGCATCCTTTATTCGTCCGTTTGTTGAACCAATAGAGCCATTGGCTGTTTATTATAGCATAGGAAGTTCCACTAAACAGACCACACAATGAAAAAAGAGGAATTCAGACAAAAGACGCTCAGCGTGATTGACGAACTGGCAGAAACCATCTCGAAACTGGAGGCGAAAGCAGGCGAAATCGCGGATGATGCCAAAGGGGAATACCGGGAGCAGCTGGAGAACCTGCGAAACTTAAAAGACAACCTCTCCTCGAAGCTGGATGAATATGACAAGATCGCAGACAGCAAATGGGATGTGATGAAGGAGAGTGCCGGCAGCTTCTTCGCATCGGTAGCCGAAGCATGGAAGGAGAACTACAGCAGGGTGGCTGATGTCTTTAAAAAAGAGCACCGGCAATAAGGCTGATT